>JAYTVL010000527.1:0-136652 GCA_043744075.1 Pirellula sp.
GCCAGGAGCCCTTGATGGATGAGCAAGCGACGTTGAAGATACACCGGGGCGATAGTGCTCAAGGTGAAATGATAGAGTACAAGATTCCGGTTGCACCCGGTATGGTGGTGCTTGATGCAATTCATGCTGTGCAGGCGACGCAAGCTCCAGATTTGGCGGTTCGCTGGAATTGCAAGGCTGGCAAGTGCGGCTCATGCAGCGCCGAGGTAAACGGCAAACCTCGGCTTCTTTGCATGGACCGTATGGACAAGTATCCGGCGGGAGAGCCGATCTCCATTCGACCTCTGAAAACATTTCCAATTATCAAGGACTTGGTCACGGACGTCTCTTGGAATTACGAAGTCAATAAAAAGATTCCGCCGTTTAAGATGCGTGATAATAAAGGCAAGGAGCCGCGTTTTTCTCAAGAAGAGGCCGATCGCGTTCAAGAGTTTCGCAAGTGTATCGAGTGTTTCTTGTGCCAGAACGTTTGCCACGTGCTTCGTGAGCACGACGAAAAAACCACATTTGCAGGGCCAAGATTCTTTGTGCGCACCGCCAGCTTAGAAATGCATCCATTGGACGATGAAAACCGGTTGGATTTGCTCAAGGATCAAATGGGATTGGGTTATTGCAATATTACTAAATGCTGCACTGAAGTTTGCCCTGAAAACATCGCCATTACGGACAATGCGATCATCCCGCTCAAGGAGCGTGTGGCCGATGAGTTTTACGATCCACTGCGCAAGCTGTATCGAATCATCTTCCCGGAAAAGAATAAAACCTCTTAGCCGTTCTGTCGAAGCGATTGGAGTCTGCCCATGCCGCAACCGAAACGAATTTCATTGGAAGCGATTCCGGTTGCACTCGAAAAGG
Source organism: Pirellula sp. (assembly GCA_043744075.1). Taxonomy (GTDB): domain Bacteria; phylum Planctomycetota; class Planctomycetia; order Pirellulales; family Pirellulaceae; genus JBKCUI01. Next base: position 856 of record JAYTVL010000527.1, read on the forward strand.
CTCTTCGTTATCGCTTGCTAAATGAACCCATGGAAGCCGAGAGTATCTGTAGAGACATACTCTGTGTCGATCCCAATCACCATGCGGCTCTGACGACATTGTTTCTGGCGCTGACAGATCAATTTGATTTAAACTATGGTGTGGATTTGGAGAGCGCCAAAGTTGTCCTTGCGATGATTTCGGATGCGTTTGAGAGGGAATACTACAGCGGCATTATGTACGAACGGTGGGGCAAAGCACTGTTTGCCAAGGAAACACGTCAGAAAGCGATTCCTTGGTTGCATCAGGCAATGCGATACTATGATCGCGCCGCCGCTTTGAGTTCCAGCGACGAGCCGGACGCAATATTGCGTTGGAACACGTGCGCTAGGTTCCTTGAACGACACGGACTAACGTCTGCGTATCTCTCGGACGTAAACCGCAACGTCGACGGGGAATACGGCGATGATGTCCCGCCGCGATAGGTTGTTGTTTAACCCGCGCAGCGGCTGGCGGCTTAGGTCACCGAGTTCATCGCCCAATACCGCATGAGTCCAGGACGATTCCACTTATGGCAATTTGAGCCTCAATGCGCTAGCATGAGGGCCGGATTTGCGAGTGATCTTAGCCTTCCAGCCCGCACGCTAGCGCGTTGCGGCTCAAAGTGAACGCCACTCACGATTCCACACCTCCATCGACCGAGGCTTTCGGGCGTCGATCGGTTTAACATTGATTTGCCGTAGCGGTATAATGTCAGGTGCAGACTCATCAAAATCGCAAACCACAGGTAAATCGATGTCTTCGCCTCAACGACAGCTACCGATTGGCGGTGTTGTTCACACGTACCAAAAGTACAATCCTACGGAATTCCCAAGTCCGACGGCGGAGCCCCCGGACATGGTTTCCGGAGCGTTCGAGCATGCTCTGGCGTATGGCAAATACCGAGAATTGACGGAGGAAGAACTCGCGCGTGCGATCAGAATTGATCCAAGTCAGATTGGCGGGCTTGGTCCAAGTATCGACATGCTCTTAGCCATGCTGGAGGAACGGAAACGAAAAATCCTTGAAACTTTTCAAACAGACGGTCTAGACAAGAAGGCCAACGATCGATTCGAAAAGCTCGCCAAAAGAGCAAGTCCCCCGTCGAAGCTCAAAGGGGATTTTCACAAAGCGGTTCACTCCAAGCAAATCTATCTTCTCGAGCAAGTTTGGTATCGATCGGACCGGGAATCGCCCGATTTCGCTGCCCAAGTTCTTCATGTAATGGAATCGCTGGGCGACAAGTACAACATTGACGACCTCATTAGCAAGTATGTGTTTACCGGTCGGGAAAAGATGGACATCCCGAAAGCACTTGAGATCAAGAAGGAGCTTGAGAAAATTGACGAACTGCTTAATCAACTGCAAGAGGCGGCAAAGACAGCGCAAATCGGCTTGATCGACATGGAAGCCTTGGCAGAATTCGCTCCTCCAGCCGATCTGAATCAATTGGAAGAGCTTCGTGAACAAATCAATAACTATGTTCGTGAAATGGCGGAACGACAGGGGTTAGACCGAGACGAAAAAGGAGCGTTCCATTTAACCCCTAAAGCCCACAAGATTTTCCAAAGCCGCCTTCTCAATCGAATTTTCTCACATTTGAAAGCTTCGCGATCAGGAAGACATGAGGGGCGGATCGTCGGCGATGGAAGTGTCGAGTTACCGTCGACGAAGCAATATGAGTTCGGCGATTCTATTGCTAATCTCGATACAACGCAGTCAGTTATCAATGCCATGCTCAAGCGGCCAGATGAACTTCCGGTTCGCTTGCGCTCCGACGACTTGGAAGTGCACAAAACGAAGAACAGCCCCAAATGTGCAACCGTAGTGGTCATGGACATGAGCGGTTCAATGCGATACGACGGACAGTATATGAACGTCAAGCGAATGGGACTAACCTTGCAAGGTCTAATCACCAGCGAATACCCTGGCGATTTTTTGCGATTCATTGAAATGTATTCGTTTGCAAAACTGCGCAGGCCAGGTGAGATCATCGATATGATGCCCAAGCCGGTAACGATCCACAATCCGGTCGTTCGGCTCAAAGCAGACATGAGCGCAGAGAACATTAGCGAACAAGATATTCCACCTCACTTTACCAACATTCAGCATGCACTGCGACTTGCAAGGCAGAACCTTGCAACCGCAGATTCCGTCAATAAGCAGATCGTGTTGATTACCGACGGACTCCCAACGGCTCATTTCGAAGGGGAAATGTTGTATCTAATGTATCCGCCCGACCCTCGCACGGAAAAGGAAACGATGCGAGAGGCGATGCAATGCGCCAAGGAAGGGATCGTCATCAATATGTTTCTTGTTCCAAGCTGGTCACAATCGGAAGACGATATTCGATTTGCCTATCGCATGGCCGAGCAAACCAAAGGCCGCGTTTTTTTTACGGCAGGCAACGATCTCGATCGGTTTGTTTTGTGGGACTACGTGGATCGCAAACGCGAGATACTGTAAAAAGAACGTAGCTTAGGCTTCCAGCCTGAGATTCTAGGGTCATTCCTCACAGGCAAGATGCTGAGTTCTAGATTCATTCCTCACAGGCAAGATGCCTATGCTACGTTTGCAACAAATGGCGAGAACTGCATGTAATTAAGGTGCCTGTAAATTTCACTTTGTTCCAGCAACTGTGCGTGGGTACCGATGCCAGCTACCTTGTAATCATGGATCACGATGATCTGATCTGCCGCCCTCAAAGTGGACAACCGTTGCGGTAAAACTACAAGCATCGTATCTGCGGATTTTAGTTGTAGAAGGGCATCAAGAGTTTCGGCTTCCGTAGTCAATTTGACTCTTGCTTTTGGTTCCTGTGCCACGATCAGACTTCGTTTCTTAACCAGACCTCGCATGAGTCCAATGCGAAAAAGGGAGTCAGGTAACAGGCGATCTTCATTCGGTGTAACCAATGTCGAGAGTCCGTCAGGCAAGTTCAAAATTGCATCGGAAACATGCAATCGCTTTGCAAGGGCCATCAAATCCACAGAAGCGTTGGGCGATCCAACCGGCCACAAATTTTCTTCGATCGTCCCGTGTACAAGAGGGCCTCGAGCTGCAGCCCAAAGCGAAAAATTGCGAATTGCTGATAGGTCCAGATCCGTTGAATCCACTCCGTCGACCAAGATTCGACCGCTGGCAGGCCGTCCAAAACCGAAAATCAATTCAGCAAATGCGCTCGCTTGAACGCTTTGGCTTGCAACGACGGCGGTCAATTGCCCGAGCTTGATCGTAGACGAGATGTCCTCTAACAATTTTTGTCCAGAACTGTTTTTGATGGTAACGTGGTCCAGAACAATATCCTTCGAAATCATGCTTGGGACGATACGATTTGGCTGGTTATTGATGAGCGTAGGTTGTTCAAGATACGAGGCAAGTCGGTCTGCGGCTGGCTCTGCCAGTTTGTACCGCCGAAAGGCCCTCTGAAATCGTTGCAGGCTAGCGACAGAAAGTATCGTAGACATGCACAGAATGAACAATTCTCCAAAATGCAAGCCTGACGATTCATCCAACAAACGAATTGAAACTACAACAATCAAAAACGCAACGAGCACTGCACAAGTCAAAAGCATGGTCGGGGACTTCCAAGTTCCTCCGTCGGCCAAATGAAGCTGAGAGTTACGATAGGAGTTCAAATGACCTTCGTAACTCAACTTCGTGTCTTCTTGATCATGTACAAAGGCCAGCAGTGGTGCAGTATTGCAAAGATACGCAAGTTGTTCGCTTGCGGCTCGAGCGCGTTCGAATAGGACCGGCCTTTTCTTGCGTCGTATCGACTCTAAATTAGAAAATAAAACCAAAACCAAAACGGCACAAAGTAGTGCCAGTATTGTGATCCAAAGGTGAATGGAGGCTGAAAGGACAAGCAAGACAATTGCCTGAACGATGTGCCTTGGGAATACACGGTACCACTGACTTATGGACTCTCTTACCATTGGTACATGGACGTGAAGCATCTCGAGCATCGCTTCCTGCTGACCAGATAGCCCCTGCTCCATGGCAAGAGCACCAGATTTTCCGAACAGTTTACGCTGCAGTTCAATCGTGACTTCTAACGAGGTATGCAAGGCAGCTCGGTAGGAGGTAAGCAATGCGATACATTCCAATGCGATCAGAATAATGACGATCGTGACTATTCCCAAAACGCCGCGGAGGATGCTGCCTTCTGTGTTGAGCCAAGCGGTGCCTAGCTCAAAATACAGTCCGACGTTCAATTGCTCCGGCATCGCAGCGGTTTTTCCTTCAGCAATTCCTGTCTGGCCAGCCAACAGCAATTGGATAAGAAAACCTCCCATGACCAGCAACAGTGGAATAAGCATTCCGGCAATCGTCCCGAAAACCCAGACTGCCCAATGGTATTCGGGCATTTTTACTTGACGAACCAATCGCTGCCAGACACGTGAATGCAAAATGAAGCTCTCCAAAATGAGTCAAACGGAATGACTCCAGGATATTCCACAACGTTCCGATCGTCTTGATACCAGCAACCGATTTTAACGATTTTACGGCTGATTCGAAGCGTTTTCCACAAAGAAATGCTGTTGTATTCAGGAAACGGGCTCTTTGCGCGGCGTGTTGCGAAAAGTCAACCTATGTTTCCAAAGTGGTACTAAGCTCGTAGCATAGGCTTCCAGCCTGTGAATAGAAGACCATAGGCTGGAAGCTTATGCTACTTCCGAATAATCAGATTCACCGCGAGCTGCGATCTGAAAACCTGACATAACGCGCAAGTGAATCACCCGATGGCAAACTGCAACTCAAAGAAGGATAACAAAGCTCGCCTCTTGATCGCTGACGATGATCAGTGGCTTTTAGAATCTATGGCGGAATGGCTAGTAGGTGAAGGCTACTTGGTGCAGACGGCTAACAGCATCGAGCAAACAACCAAGATTCTGGCAAAAGAGTCGTTCGACCTGCTGATGTGTGACATTCGATTCGACGATGGCGATGGTATTGCCTTGCTAAGAAAAGTCCGAAAACGATTTCCTGAGTTGCCAGTCCTGATGATGTCGGGATACGCAGGACCAGATGCTGCGAGAGAATCGATAGCGGCCGGAGCCTTTGAGTTGTTGACAAAGCCAATCATAGATGACGAATTGCATACCGCAATTACTAGAGCATTGCAGCAGAAAGACATCACGGATGAAAACGAACGGCTGAAGGAAGCCCTGGATCGCCGCTTCGGGCTCGAGAGCATCGTTAGCCATGATCTACGGATGCTCAAAATCTTTGAGATGATCGACAATGTCGCTGATTCGCGAGCATCCATTCTCATTACAGGTGAAAATGGGACTGGCAAGAGTATGATCGCGCGTGCTATCCACAAAAAGTCCTCACGTCGAAAGGGGCCGTTCGTAGAAGTTGCCTGCGGCGCGCTACCCGACACACTTTTGGAGAGCGAGTTGTTTGGTCACATGGCTGGCTCCTTTACGGGTGCTACGCACAATAAGGTCGGCAAGTTCCAGCTGTCAGACAAAGGCACAATTTTCTTGGACGAAATCGGTACAGCAACACAGGCTTTGCAAGTCAAGTTGTTGCGAGTTCTGCAAGAGTTGCAATTTGAGCCTCTTGGGGGTACGGAAACAATTTCCGTCGACACCCGAACGATTCTCGCGACCAACGAGAATCTCGATAACGCTGTAGCGGAGGGCAGATTTCGACAAGACTTGTTTTATCGGGTCAATGTAATTCACATTGAATTGCCATCGTTGCGTGAACGTCCGGACGATATCCCGCTTCTCGCAGAACATTTTTTGCGTTCTGCTTCTAAGGAATTCGCAAGAGACGTCGAAGGCTTCACAACCAGCGCGATGAATACGATGATGTCACATGCATGGCCTGGAAATATTCGCGAACTAGAAAACGTAATCCAACGTGCCGTCTTGCTGACTAAGTCTCGTAATATTGACAGCGAGGCGCTCCCTCGTTCACTTCTCGGTGCATCAAGCGGCAATATGCAGACTCGCACGGAAACAACAAATTCCGTTAACGCGATGCAGACATCTCAGGATCGAGAATTAGACTCCGTTACAAACCACTCTACGGCAATCACGCGAACTCTCAGCGAAGCGCTTGAGGGCCCTGAACGACAAATCATTCTAGAAGTGCTCAAAGCCAACGATTGGAATCGAAATGTCACGGCCGATCGTTTGGGCATCAATCGAACGACTCTTTACAAGAAAATGAAAAAGCTCGGTATTGAGTCCGTTGTTTAACCCGCGCAGCGGCTGAAATGCCCGAGACAAATGCCTGCCCCATCCGCCTATTACGCCCAGTTCTGGCTAGCCTCGGCTTTTTTTGAATTCCGCGATCTGTGCTAATCGCTCCGATCGGTTAAACATGCTTCAAACTTTGCGGCTTGCAGTAGCTGACACTCCAGAGATAAGTGCTAGAATTCCCGTTTTCCGATACCGGTTTATACGTTGTAGTAATTCATTCGGGGATGGGTATGGCAGATTCAGGCGTTGTGATTGCGGTTGACTTGGGCGCCTCGAGCGGGCGAGTGATCGCTGCCGAACTAAAATCTGATCGAATTCAATTGTCGGATGTTCACCGATTCGAAAATGCTCCGGTTCATTTCGGATCGCGGTTGCATTGGAGTCTTCACGGCCTTTGGCAACAAATCGAGCATGGAATCACGCTTGCGACCAAGGAATATGGCGACCGAATCGCAAGTATCGGTGTGGATACATGGGGTGTGGATTACGTGCTTCTGGATCGAAACAAAGATCTGGTCGGGCCCGGCTTTTGCTACCGGGATGCTAGAACCACTGGCATTATGAAACGCGTATTTGATTCGATATCACAAGCGGATATTTTCGAACAAACCGGCGTCCAATTTATGGAGATCAACACACTGTACCAACTCTACTCGATGCGAGCAGAAAATTCTCCGCTTCTCGATGTGGCTGAGCATTTTTTGATGATTCCTGACTTAGTCAATTGGTTGCTCACAGATCAAATGGTCAACGAATATACCAATGCCAGCACGACTCAAATGCTTCATGCAACCAATGGCCAATGGTCTTCGAAAATCCTTGACGCACTGAACATCCCAAAACATATTTTTAAAACGCCGGTCCAGCCGGGTACACGACTTGATCCGATACGCTCCAGTGTTCGAGCGAGAACTGGCCTAAGCGAACGAGTACAAGTAATCGCACCAGCCACGCACGATACAGGTTCTGCTGTAATCGCAGTCCCTGCTGACGAGTTTGCAAGTTCCAAACCGAAGTGGTGTTATATTAGCAGCGGAACTTGGTCTCTGATGGGAGTCGAATTAGCGCAGCCCATTCTCACAGACGCTTGCCGCCAACTGAACTTCACGAACGAGGGGGGAGCGAATGGCAGTGTTCGTCTGCTGAAGAATATTGCAGGCCTGTGGCCCTTTCAGCAATGCCGCGCTTCCTGGCAAAGGATGGGTAGGCACTATGAATGGAGTAAATTGGCAGCCATGGCGACTCGAGCCAAACCATTGCAAAACCTGATTGATCTCGAGCATCCGAAGTTCATAGCACCTGATAATATGCTTGAAACCACCTTGGATTTTTTCCAGCATACGAACCAAAGGCCTCCGCTGGACGACGGTGCGATCGCTCGAGCGACTTTGGAGAGCCTAGCGCTTCGATACCGGTTCTGTTTGGGGGGACTTGAACAGCTGCTCGGCTATCGACTTGAGACGATTCATATAGTCGGCGGAGGAGTTCAAAACGCATTGCTTTGCCAAATGACGGCAGACGCCTGTCAGCGACCAGTTATTGCAGGGCCGATCGAGGCTACAGCCCTGGGAAACATTATTTCGCAAATGGTTTCTCTTGGTAGATTTAGTTCAATCGCAGAAGGCCGCCGCTGGATGCGTTCCATGAGCGATATTGCCCAGTATGAGCCAGGGTACTCCGGCGACTGGGACAGAGCTGCCGAACGCTTGAAATCGTATAGCAACATGGCTCAAAACTGGTGAGTAGGTCCCGCCTGCCGGGCGGGACTTTGCAACTGAAGTCCTGCCCGGCAGGCAGGACCTACTTCCCGGGCTGGCACTCACCAGAGAATCGGACTGTTAATACGTTGATTTCCGAAGAGGGGAATACTAACCAACCGCGAACCTGCTAAGATATTATTGTAGAAATACTCGATTTTGAGAAGCGCATTGGGCGGCATTCGGCTGAGGACAGGAACATGACGGAGCAACGCCAAACAGACTTGTTGGTTGACGATACCTACGAGCACATGAAACGTCTTGCTGCAAGCTATTTGCAACTTGAATCCACTACTGTGACGCTCTCTCCCACCGTTTTGGTGCATGAGGCTTACTTGAAGCTCTCCAAACAGGTATCCGACAAATATCAGAGCCGTGGGCACTTTCTGGCTATCGCAGCCACCATGATGCGAAGGATACTTGTTGACCATGCGCGTGCACGCCATCGGCTCAAACGGGGTGGTGAACTTGTACGTGTAACGTTTGATGAAGATGCAATGATTGCGCCTTCGCGAGACAACGACGTTCTGGCTTTGGAGGACGCGATCGAAAAACTTCAGCAACTTGATCCTCGACAGGCAAGAATTGTAGAGATGCGTTTTTTCGGCGGTATGACCGTTCCGGAAGTTGCCGAAGTGCTTGGGCTCTCGACTAGAACAATCGAGAACGAATGGAAGATGTGCCGCGCCTGGCTGCGTAAACAATTGGATGGGAACTCGCCACAGTGACACCTGAGCAGTACGCTCGTGCTAAAGAGCTGTTTATTGATCTAGTGAACAAGTCAATGCGAGATCGAGAGACTCGCTTATCCGCATTGAGTTCGTCCGACCCTGAAGTTGTACAGGAAGTGCGAAGTCTGCTTGCGCAGCACTTTAGTCGTACGATCATGGTTCCGACTGGACGGATATCCAAAACAACGGTTCAAAGCCGCTCGATATCCACTCTTGGTATAAACAGAATAGCTCACAATTTGGTTGGTGGTGTTTTACCCTTGGCTTCTGCAATTGGTGCCGCGATTTTCTTGATTGTGGTCGGATGGTATTTGCAATCAGAATTGATCCGTCGGTCAAGAGCCGAATATGCATCTGTCTTGACATCGATGGCCGAGCAAAAGAGCCGTCTTGTTTTGCAGTGGGCTCGCGGACATGAACTTCGAGTACAAGATTGGGGACGGCAGAAAGAATTGCAGCAACTTGTACAAAGCCTCGACAAAAGAATCCAAGATCCTACGCTGTCTGAAAACACCCGCGCTGAAATACTAAGCAAGGCGCAGGAGCAAACTAAAGTCAAGTGCATCTTCGAAAACCTAGTTGCCTTACCCATTAAACTTGATTCGGAGTCAAAGCCAGAAAGTATTGCTGCACAAGAGCGGTCAATGCTCAAGTATGCGATCTGGAATCGGTCTTCTGTCTTGGTCGCAGACTGGCAATTCAGTAATAAGAACGTAGGCTTGGGTGGCCTTACAACCGCAGTCGGATCGACCATCCTTAAAAGGGTTTTTGATCGAGGTTCGTCGTCTGTTGAATTGCCAAGACCGACTGCTGAAACGATCTCAGAAAATTACCACTTGGGGTCAGAAGAGCAGTATGTCATGTTCCTCGTCCCGATCTATTCTCCAGACGATAATTCGCAGGTCATTGGTGCGATGATGATTCGAAGCCCAGTGTTTCTCGACGAACTACAGGATCTGATGTCGCAAACGGTCCTGCATGATAGCAATGCTTATCTATTGGATGACCGTGGTGCGATTGCCACCAAAGCGAGAGACCTTCCGAGACTATTGGAATTGCCTTCGTTCTCGGAGCTCAAGAAAATACGTGGCGCGAGAATTGTCGAGGCAAGAGATCCCGGCGGAAACGTTCTTTCAGGCTTTAAACCTTCCGATGACCGCAGCGAATGGCAATGGACGAAACCAGGAAAGACGATTTTGCAACCTAAGAATGGATCGGACGTGATCGGTTATCGAGACTACCGCGGACAAGAGGTCGTAGGGGCTTGGCACTGGATCGATTCACTGAATCGTCTGCTCGTTTTGGAGATTCCGAAAGAAGAAGCCTTTAAGAATCATTTATTTATCGAGCGCGCATTCCGGTTTTTGTACGGCGTTCCTATCCTCATTTCACTAGTGATCGGTGCATTGTCTCTCCGCCGAGCTTATCGAGGCGTTGAGCTGACGAATAGGTCCCTTGGTTCCTATATCCTACGGGAAAAAATTGGAGAGGGAGGTCTTGGAATTGTGTATCGCGCCGAGCACAAACTGCTTGGTCGTACGGCTGCGATTAAGTTGATCAAAGAACCATTGGTAAGTTCAGCAACGCTGAAACGATTCGAACGCGAGGTGCGGATGGCCGCTAAATTGAGCCATCCGAACACAGTGAGTATTTATGATTTCGGCCTGTCTAGAGATGGGCTATTATTCTGTGCGATGGAACTGGTGGAGGGAGTCAATCTTGCCCATTTTGTTGCCTACGATCCTACTGTTTCCGTGGATCGATGCCTTTGGATTCTACGACAAACCTGCGGTGCAATCGAAGAAGCGCACGATATCGGCCTGATCCATCGCGACATAAAACCGCAAAATATCATGATCTGCCGAAAAGGACAGCTAATGGATTTAGTCAAAGTCGTTGACTTCGGGCTGGCAAAAACAATGGCCGATAATATCGCCAAAGACGTGACCGCTACTCGAGTGCTGATCGGTACTCCAGGATTCATCGCACCAGAACGATTGGAGACTCCCTGGATTGCTGACCCGAGGATCGACATTTTTTCATTTGGAGTTCTCGGCGTTTACCTTTTGACCGGGAAAGTTCCCATTTTGGGAGTTACGCACGATTCCTTGATCAATCTATTAAACGTCGGAAGGTTTTCGGACCTTTGCAGTGATCCGAAGTTCACTGAGTTTGTTCGTCTGCTGGCGCAATGCATTTCCCCAGACGCTAATGATAGGCCACGTTCGATGAGTGAGGTTGGGGCCAAGTTAGCGGGCATCGCTTCACGTTTCCCTTGGAGCGAAGAGCAAGCGGAGCAATGGTGGGAAGAGAATGAAGAGGATTTGATTATTGCAGCCAGAGCTAAGGACTCTTCAGCCGTCTAGCGTAGTGAATTATCTATGCTGATGGGAAACGATTCTTTTGGTATCATGATTGTATTGTTGTGACGCTCCACTCGCAGCAGCAATGGTTGCTGAGCGACGGTTGAGAAATTTGCGCGGATCGACTGTTAACAAAGAAAGTGATTTCAAAATAATGTCAAAAAGTTTTAATCAATGGTCGCTTGGATTGGCGACATGGGCGATCTTCAGTTGCGCTTCGATAGCGAACGCCCAGGAATTAACGATTGGTTCCAAGGCGCCTAAGCTCGATATTGAACACTGGGTCAGTAACGGCCACGGCAAGTTTAAGCAGGTTACTGAATTTGAGACGGGAAAGGTCTATGTTGTGGAATTTTGGGCAACGTGGTGCGGCCCATGTGTCCAGAGCATGCCGCATCTGGCCGAAACGCAGGAAAAATATCTGGATAAAGGTGTGCAGTTAATCAGTGTTAGCGATGAGGATCTTGAAACAGTCGAAAGCTTTCTAAAAAAACCTGTGAAAGGCGCAGAGAACAAAGAAGACACATATGGAAAGCTTACCAGTGCCTACTGTTTGACAACCGATCCCGACAAGTCCGTGAACGCGGACTACATGGATGCGGCAGGTCAAAACGGTATTCCGACCTGTTTCATTGTCGGCAAATCTGGACAGATCGAATGGATCGGACACCCGATGAGTATGGACGATCCGCTCAAGAAAGTTGTCGATGGCAACTGGGATCGCGATGCCTATTTGAAGCAATTCCGCATCGAGCAACAGCAAAGTCTATTGATGGCCAAGGTAAGCAGGCCGATGCGATCTGGAAACGTCAAAGCTGCCCTCAAAATACTTGCCGAAGCCAGGGAAGAAGCGGCTGGCAATGAAGAGATGATTGCAGCTATCGAAGACTTAGAATTTCGAGTCAACGTGTCCGCTGCGATGAATAAGCTCCAACGTGGCGACATGGACGCTGCCCTTGCTGAAATGGACGCTATCGCCAATACAGCCAAGCCAGAACAAAAGAGGATGCTCATGACTGCCAAATGCAAGGCACTCATTGGAATGGTTGCAAAGTCAGGAGAAGGAGATAGTCAAGCTGCCAAAGTGCTGTCCGAAATCGCCGAAAACAGAGAAACCGACGCTGGCACTTTGAATGAGCTCGCATGGACGATCTACGAGGCTGCAAAGGAGGACGATGAGTTTTCGAAGCCTCTCATTGCCGCCGCCACGGTTGCGGCCGAAAAAGCGGTCGCTAAGGAACCGAACGATGGTCCAATCCTCGATACGCTTGCACATTTGGTTCACTTGGCCGGAAACCTCGATCGGGCCATTGAACTGCAATCAAAGGCGATTAAAACCGCGCCGGATCAAATCAAGGAAGACATGCAAACATTCCTGGACGAGTTGAAAAAAGAAAAAGCAAATAAGTGATTTCTTGCGACAGCCGGATCTTGCTGGACGTTTAACTTATAAAGGAGGACATTCCATGAACAATAATGGTGTTGCTTACTTGATTTCGCAAATTGGATACCAAGCTCCAATGCTGTTGGTGTACTTCGGGGCGTTTGTCCTTGCATTGGTCTTTATGGGCCGGGCTTCCCTGCCATCGATTCTAACTCTGCTTGGCGTCGCAGTACTAGTACTCACCACCTTCGCGGTAATGGTGATTCAGGCATATCTGATTCAATTTCGAGGTGGGAATTTTGCCCAAATGAGTGGCATTGTTGGTATCGCCGGTGGTTGTGCTCGCGCACTCGGCCATTCGTTGTTAGTCGCCGCAATCTTCGTGGGTCGCCGTAACGAGATCGGTAACCGCGCTGAACCAGGCGCTGCACCTGACCAATGTGTAGTGATTTGATTTGGCTCTCGTGCCGTCGGCTTCACGCCGTGGGTCCTGACCACCTGTTCTAGAGAGATGGTAACAATCCCCCGAGATTAACTCGGCGGCATTCGATCATGCCATTTCACGGAGCTGCTTTCTTTGCCGCGTAGATTGCTTTGACGGTGACGTCTGCGCGGTAGTTGATGATCTTTTTTCCCCAAGCGATGGTTTGGTCGACTGGCGCGAGGTCAATACCATTTATTTTGAATTTCCCTGCTGCGACTCGTTGTTTCATTCGGATGCTCGATAGATCGACGGTTGACATGATGGCGGTTATTCCAAAGTCATCGTGAAGATTATCGTCGGTTTGCTTAACGCCCTGTGCTTCCAGCCATTTGGCAACGTCGCTGTAGTTGTAGTACTCGGGAATAAAGTGAATTCGGGTCTTGCTATCTTTCCATTTTGCGTTGAGATCGGTAGAAACGGCCTTCATTCCATCGATATTGCCACCGCTGTCACCCAACAGAACGATGTGCCTGAAACCGTGAGTGCGATAGCAGGAACAAATGTCTGTGAGCAATCGGCGGTACGTCTCTTCAGTCACGCTGACGGTCGAGGGATAGTTCATGTGGACCGTCGGCGGGTCGATGTCCCCTTCGGGCACAAAGCCGATGATCGGTGCGACAAGTGCGTTGCCGAGCTTGCGAGCGATGGCATTGGTCGTTGCCCGCAAAACCACATTGTGTTTTCCAGCCACAAGGTACGGACCGTTCTGTTCGATGCCACCGGTCGCCACGATTACCGTGTCCGATCCCGCCAGCATCGCGTCGCGGACTTCCATCCATGTCATATCTTCGATGAAGACGCTATCGACCGCATCGATTGGTCGCGGGCCATTCGGATCAGGATTCGTCGGACCAATTGTCGCCGCTTGAAACCCAAGCGTGGAACCGGTCACTAAGATTATCGCAACAACGAGAAAGTTCTTTTGCATCGGTAGCCCCCAATTTATTGATAGGAATTCGTTTTCTAAATGTCACCGGCCTTCAATCCACCATGGCTACTTGGATATTCGAATAAAAGTTACAACGCTTGCCATGTCTTCCGGCGTGAGGACTTTTTCAAACCCTTCCGGCATGAGGGACTTTTCTGACTCACGCATCTCTTCAATCGAACCGCGAGCCAGATTGATAAGTGCTCCTTGGTCATTGATGATCACGATTCGGTCTTCACTCTCCCGAACTTTCAGTCCAACGATGGTACTGCCATCGTTCGTTAGGATACTCATCCGCCTATACTTTGCTTCGACGGCCCGGTTCGGGTCCAAAATCGCCGACAACCATGCATCATTTTTCCATGTAGACAATGCGTGCAGATTGGGACCAACCGAAGGCACAACTCCATTCACATCTGTCCTATCTTGATGGCACTGTGAACAATGCTGTTTGTAAAGCAATTCGCCACGAACGAGATTAGCCGACGAGGCTGGCCAATTGCTTGTGTAATCGCTAACAATTGCCAACCGGTCGGTACCAGGCGCTGGTCCGAAGAGTTTTTCAACGAGTGCTCGCAACTCGGCACCCTTGCTTTCCCTCAACTTTTCAATTTGCGCAAACTGAAAAACATCAGTGCCAATCGCTCCCTGCCCCACTCTTTCTAATAGAGCCACTGCGTTTTCTTCTTTAGCAATGCTCTCGGCGATTATGCCCGACTGCGTCGTCGACGAATATTTTTCCCACCTGTCAAGAATCTTTGTACTTGCCGGTCTTCCCAACGAAACAATTCCCTTCACCAAAGCGAGGATGAAGTTGCTATCTTTACTGTCGCTAAGTGCTGTAACTAGAAGTTCAACGTCCTCGGAATCGCTTCCACTTGCCCTTGAGACCACTAAATCCAAGGCCGATCGCCGAGCGTTCAATTCATACTGATTATTACGAATAGCGGCCTTAGCGTCGACCTGCAGGCGATCCAAGCTTGCGGCATCTAGCTGTTGTGACTTGTCCGTATTGAGCGCAAATTGACGGCCTAATGTATAGTGCCAACCTGGCCGAACGGAAACGCCCTGGACAATTTGTTCACGAAGCTGTTGCTTCAAGAGCTGAGATGCTCTAGGAATCAATTGGTCCAGAATACCGTTCGTGCGACCATTCGCATTTGCCAACAAGTATTCAATGGTTGCGTCGATGCCTTGATTTGGTAAAAAGGCAATGGTTTGGTCAATCCACGGATCACCTGCATGTTGAGAGAGCAATGCCGCGGCCTCTGCAAACGCAGGTTTTTCGCACAGGACAAGTGCCGCAATCAAATGCAGCCCCAACGCCGCGGATTGACGAGCAGCCTCCGTTTTTGAAACGGAAACAACAACGTCGCGCAACTTACCTTGAACCAGTTTTTGCTTTGCCATCGATTCGATCGCCCATCGGAGGACTCGATGATCGCTGTCCTTGCATGCGATTGTCCAATCGGCTGCGGTGCATTCTCGCATCGCGTTCAATGTTGCGATCGCACGAAGACGGACAACCGGCTGGTCGGATTGCAAAAGCATGCTTCGTAGTTTCTCTGAAATTGTTGTAGGTGAACTACTGTGTCGCCAAATCAACTGCTGTCGAGCCACGTCGGAAACCGCCGAGCTTGAGCTTCCTATCGCCGCCAATAATTGGTTGTCGTCTGCCTTGGTCCAATCGAATTTCGCAAATGGAGTGAAGTCAGTTCGATAGGCACGATAAATCCGTCCAAGGTTTTCTCCAGCCCGAACATCAATCCTTCGCTGCCAATCGTTTGGAATCCACTCGGGGTGTTCAATCACGCGTCGATACATGTCGGCAATCCAAAGAGTTCCGTCGAGTCCGTTTTCGACCCGTACGGGCCTAAACCAAGAATCACTACTCCTTAGCCACTCACTCTGTTTGTCTTCATCGAATCGGTCGCCCGCGTATGTTGCTCCTTTGGCTTGAATGCGAACTCGAGAAACCAGGTTGTGGACGCTTTCGCAAACCATTGCGCAACCTTGCATTTCGAGCGGTGCTCCCGGACTACGGCAGAATATTGAACTGCATGCTGAAGTAAAGCGATTTGCCGTAAACAAATCATTGAATCGATCCGCGTCGCGACTGACCGGATATACGGGCGGAGAAGTCGGCGGTTGGATCATGTGCTGCGAAAGCGATCTCATACTTGAACCGGATGCGCTGAGCCAATTCCGGTCGTAAACATAATGAAAGATTGGGTGGCTATTGTCATTGCCAAACCAGTTGCCCCAATCATCGCAGCCGCGGATATATTGGGTCGTACCTGTTTCGATATCAACCACTCCCTTGTCGACGTCCAGACTTAGATCGCACCCGCTTACCTTGATCATTCTGCCGGTGGCGACTTCTAGTACCTCCTTTACCTCTGAGCCCGTTCCAATATGAAGTCGATGATCGAGACCATAAGTAAAACCGTTGACTCGATGTTGTTGATTCGCCAATGGAAAGCCCGTTAACAGAATGCGGCGTTCATCGGCCACTCCGTCGTGATCTGCATCGCGAGTGAAGAAAACGTCAGGGGCACAAGCGACCACGATTCCATCGCGCCAAGGATATACACCGACAGGAAACGGGAGTTTGTCCAGGAAAATACTGCTGGAATCCAATTTGCCGTCACCATCGGAATCAAGCAACCTTTTTATGCAACCGGTTTTCGGACCACCCAAAGGATAGTCGCCCATCTCGACAACCCACACAGAACCATCTGCACCGAAAGCAATATTGACAGGGTCCTCGATCAACGGTTCCGCAGCTACCAGTTCGACTTTCCAGCCCATAGGCATTTGGATGGATTTCAATGAGTTGGCAGATGACATCGGTTGGTCCAAAAGACGCTTCGAATTGGCCATCTCCAGAATTCGAGTAATGATGAAATCCTCGGTACCTGAAACCCATCGGCCAGGTTGATTGTAGTAAAGCATCGACGTGTCCACTTCGTAGCCACCCTCTTTGCGAACACGTTCGGACGCAATGTACGCAAAGACATCGTCGGTATAACCCGCCACCCAAACGTTGGGAAATTGACTCAGCTCTTTCTCAAGCCGAATCTGATAGTCGACAACGACCTCACCACCCATAAAGACCCATGCGAGCTTTTCCCCGAAGTTCCAGTAATGAACAGGAGCTGGGTAAGTTTCTGGTAGGCGGTTCTTTTGCTTTAGGATTGCGAGCATAGATTCTGCGAAATTCCGTTCCACAAAAGACTGACTCTGAGACATCTCTTTCAATCGATCGCGCGAGGGGCGTTCTGGTGCGATTGCCAATAACTGAAACGACTGCGACTTGGGCGGCGGCAGATCTTGGAGCGAGCCGGAGCAAACCGACTGAACTGACGTGGCCATCTCCTGTGCATGTTGTTTCGCATGTTCGTACTTGCCGCGTGGATTGGGATTTGCGTCCGCACCGCATCCTATGATTGGCAATGCAATCACCTCACGAGAATCGTTTTTACGCAAAGCTTCTTCAAGCAGGCCTGCTGACAGCCCCGTCCAATCGGCGCTAATTTTGTTTAATTCTGGACCGATCGACGTACAGTGGCAAGCGTATTGGTAAACTACAGCAATTGTAGATCCGTCGAGTCTCTTTGCATGGATGACTCGTACGCTTCGATCGACTGGGCCATCATCAACCGTTCCGAAACCGGTCCAAACTTTGTTCTTTAGAAGACGACGATTGATAGCAAATTCGGCTCGGCCAGTTCCAAAGCCGACGGTCGCGTTTTGCAATCGCTCGATCGACTCGCCGACAATTCTGACGATCGCTTCGACTGTCTTGCGGCTGGTGCTCGCCATGTTCTGTTGCTCATCAGCGTTAAGCGGCGTCGAATACAAGTTTGGCAAAACGTCCTCAAGCTGAGGTGCAGTGTGCGAGTGAGATGTACACAAGACCACTTGTTTTCGTTCAAGCGAAAAGCGGCTCCGCAACTGCGTATGGATTTGATCGGTGAGCGAAGCCGATAGGCCGATGGCATCGAGTGAGACGATTACGAGAGGCGGTTGTTCGGCGTACTTTAGCGTCATCGCGCGAGCGAATAGTCGATCATCTATTTCAGCCGTTGGCAGAGTCCGTGAACCATAACCACTCAATCGGACGGGCACGTCTGGAGTGATATCTGCCTTGGCGGCACCCACTTTCCATTCACCGTTGGGTGATTGAGCAATGAGCGACACGGGTTCAAAACATAACAACAGCCAAGCGACCAAAATGAGATTTGAAGTAATTGCGGTGGTATGGTAGGATTTCATCGCATGTCGATCAGAAAGGTGCAAAGGAGGGGTACGACATCGATTATATCAAATTACTACATCCAGAGTCGGATTCCACCTAAGTTCGACCTGTTTATGAGTTCGACGTGTTTATGCCCCAATCCATCCGGTAAGTCGATTGAGACGTTGGCCCTTATTGGTAGCCGGAGCCCCTGAACCAAAGATTGCGATCTGTTTAACCGATCGAAGCGATTAGCGCAGATCGCGGACTTCCAGTAAACAGAGGTCTAACTATGACCGATCGCGGTAAATGCGATTGGCTGATGCATTAGGCGTGTCTACCGCTGCGCGGGTTAAACGGGGGCTCCCTCGCAACGGCATGGGCAGCCAGTAGTTCATCGTTGGTAGATTGGCAAATAGTGGTATTTGACTGAGAGACTCAAGATCGCCAAAGCGGTACTGTAGACTTTACCTGCGTTTTGCTCTTCACCGCTCGATGACTTCCAAGATCCGTCGGTATCCTGATGTTTTAACAACTCGGAGTCCACCAATCTTGATGCTGATTCAGCTGTCTCGCCTCCCCGTTGATGCATGCCTTGCACGTAGTAGTATAGTCCGTATAGGGCAAAACGATCGCCCCACAATGGCGGATGTTCTTTAAGCCAATCCGTTGCACCAGCAACCAGCGGCGATTCATAATTTCCACAAACTTGCATCGATAGCAACCCTGCAGCTGTCATCGTAAATGTCGGATTGTCATTGTTGGCTTCATAAGAAAAGCCATTGAAGGCCTGTTTTGGTTGACCATTTGCGTCGACCGGCGAAGTGAACGATCGAACCAAATAGCTGATCGCCTCATCAATCGTAGCAGAAGGCACATCCAAGCCACCATTCTTGGCGCTGCGAAGAGCCATCAACTGCCAAACTGTTATCGACAAATCACTGTCGACCGCGTCAGGCGTATAACGCCATCCACCCCTAGCAAACGCAGGTTTCTTGACGCGCTGACTACGAATGGTGAGGTCAAGGGACTTTTGGCAAGCCTCATGGATCGCATCGTCCGTCTGATCGTCTCCTCCCATGCCAATCATTTCCGACAACATGAGGCTGACAATACCGTGACCATACATCCTCGAACCGTCGCTTGTTCCAAAGTATCCCTCTTTGTCTTGTCGCCCGGAACTTAGAACAAATCGAAGCCCCTTCTTCATGGCGGTTGATTCGGGCGTTGCGTCGGTCGGTTGATGCCCGACGGATGCGAGGGCCATGATTGCGAGTGAGGTCATGGCGTTTTCGTGCCCGCGGTCCGCGATAGAACCATTTGAATGTTGCTGTGAAACAAGAAAACCCACTGCTCGGTTGATAGCTGCTTCGAGTTGAGTTGGGGCTCTCGCTTGCTGTGCAGAAGCTGGGACGATTAAGACCGGCCAGATTGCGAATAAGCAAAGTAGCGTGCGGAAATACTCGCAAACCGAGTTAGGGTTTTGATGTTTAACCCGTGTAGCGGCGGGCACGCCATGTCCCTTTCGATTCTTACCAGGATGAGTGTAGCCCACTAACTTAATACTCCAGTATTTCAGGCGAAAATGAATACAAGTCGAAGGGCAGTCGCGTCGGGCTTTTGTCCCGAGCATGTCCGCCGCTACAAGAGTTAAACAATGCCAGCCGCTGCGCGGGTTAAACGAGTAGCTGCATGCAATTGTCTCAAAACAACGGCTTTTGGTATCCCTTTTCCTTTGTCGGATTGAAGAGTTTCAACATCTCGTATGCTTTTGCCGTTGCGCAACGTCCCCGTTGAGTTCGAATTACATACTCGCTTCGCAATAGAAATGGCTCAACCTCGTCCTCGAGCGTATCGGCCGAAACGCTCATCGTATGTGCGATGGCCTCCACGCCCGCCGGTCCACCGTTGAAGACTCGAATGAGTGTTTCCAAGTATCGACGGTCTTGTGAATCCAGACCGATCTCGTCGATTCCCAACATCTCGAGGGCTCGCTTGGCCATGTCGAGCGATACGCGTCCGTCCGCTTTGCTCATCGCATAATCACGGACCCAGAGGAATCGATTGTTAGCGATGCGCGGTGTCCCTCTAGCTCGCTTTGCTATTTCAACGGCGGCGTCAGGGCTGAGGGAAACATTAAGTTTCTTAGCATTGCGAGACAAAATCTCGATCAGTTCGTCCACTGAGTAGTAACCTAAATGCTGCCTTATTAGAAATCGATCGCGAAGTGGAGCGCTCAGCATCCCGGCTCGCGTCGTCGCGCCGATGAGAGTGAAAGGTTGCAATTGCAGATTGAGCGTTCGAGCGTTGACCCCTTCGCCTAAGATGATGTCAATGCGATAATCTTCCATGGCCGTGTAAAGGAACTCTTCGACCGGCTTGGGCAATCGATGGATTTCATCGATAAACAAGACCGAGCCGTGCTCCAAATTGGTTAGATACGGAATCATCTCCTTGGGAGCTTTGAGTACTGGTCCGCTCGTCATGTCGACTTTGACGCCCATCTCGCGTGGGATGCATGTTGCGAAGGTCGTTTTTCCCAAACCAGGCGGGCCATCAAACAGAATGTGCCCCAAAGGTTCCTTCCGTTTCTTGGCAGCATCCATTGCGATTTGAATAACGTCCATCACTTCCTGTTGGCCGACCATGTCAGCAATGCGTTTTGGGCGAAGAACAATGTCGTTTTCACCCGGAGCCATGATTCCAGAGCCGGGGATGTGTCCGGGCGAGGATGCTGGATTCGATTGACCATCCAGACTACCGCCGTTTTCCCGATCCTTGCCGTCGTCATCGTCAGGCTTGCTTGGAATGATTTTTCGTTCTCGAACCATGACTACTTTTCCGCACCCGTGTCCAAGATCGCCATAAACGCTCTTTGTGGAATATCGACCGAGCCGATCGACTTCATTCGCTTCTTACCTTCTTTTTGTTTTGCCCACAGCTTCTTCTTTCGCGAGATGTCGCCGCCGTAGCATTTAGCGGTCACATTCTTACGCATGGCCGAGACAGTTTCTCGAGCGATGATTCTCGAACCGATGGCAGCCTGAACTGCGACTTCAAACATATGTCGATCGATTTCGGCCTTGAGCTTCTTTACGACCGCTCGACCGCGGCGGTCTGAATCGGCAGTGTCGCAAATGATACTCAAAGCGTCGACCCGTTTTCCATTTACGAGAATATCCATACGAACAAGACTCGCTGGTTCATATCCAATGATCTCATAGTCCATCGTGCCATATCCGCGAGTCACACTCTTGAGCTTGTCATGCAAATCGTAAATAACCTCGGCCAAAGGCAAATCGTAACTAACCAAAGCACGAGTGGCAGACAAATATTCATTGCTACGAAGGATGCCGCGGCGATCCTGCGACAGCTTCATGACGACACCAATGTACTCGGTAGGTAGCACGAAGTTAACACGCACAATCGGCTGACGAAATTCTTCGATGTCACCAGAGTCTGGCACTTCTTGTGGTCGGTGGATTTCCAAGACCGTGCCGTCCCGTTTTACTATCTCGTAAGTCACGTTGGGGGCGGTTTGCACAAGGTCAACATCGCATTCATTCTCCAGCCGCTGCTGAATGATTTCCATGTGAAGCAAGCCTAAGAAACCGCAACGAAATCCGAAGCCCAGGGCTTCACTTGACTCTGGTGCGTAATCAAACGATGGGTCGTTGATAGAGAGTTTTTCGAGTGCATCGCGCAGTTCCGTAAACTCTTGGCCATCGCTAGGATAGAGTCCGCAGTAGACCATGCGTTTGGGCGGTTTGTAGCCCGGGAGGGCAATTGCTTTTTCGTCATTGGCCATCGCCACAGTATCTCCGATGCGTACATCCTTGAGCGACTTAATGTTGCAAATTAGATAGCCAACTTCTCCGGCGAGCAGCGAATCGACCGGCATGCGATGTGGAATAAATTGGCCCAGTTCGAGCACTTCGTAGTTGGCACCGACCCCTAGGAAGCGAACTTTATCCCCACGTTTTACTTTGCCTTCCATGACTCGGACATATGTGATCGCCCCTCGATAGTCATCGTAGAGTGAATCGAACACCATAGCCTTGAGTGGGGCGTTGCGATCTCCCGTTGGAGGCGGGATGCGTTCGACGATCGCTTCGAGCAGCTCATCGATTCCAAGGCCGGCCTTACCGGAGCACTTTACGATTTCAGTTGGGTCGATGCCTAGGCTCTGTTCCATTTCCGTTGTCACTTCATCGACGCGAGCGTGCATCAAGTCGATCTTGTTTATGACGGGAATGATTTTCAGTTCATGTTCCATGGCCGCGTAAGCGTTTGCAACCGTCTGTGCTTCGACCCCTTGAAAGGAGTCCACCAATAGCAGTGCTCCTTCGCAACAAGTCAATGCACGCGAGACTTCGTATTGGAAGTCGACGTGACCGGGCGTATCGATCAAATTTAATTCATAGAGTTCACCCTTATGCCAGTGATTCAGTGAAACCGATTTGGCTTTGATGGTGATGCCGCGAGAACGCTCCAGGTCCATTCCATCCAGCAACTGCTCTCGCATTTTGCGAATTTCTACGGTACCCGTTCGTTCGAGTAGTCTGTCGGCGAGAGTGCTTTTGCCGTGATCGATATGCGCAATGATGCAAAAATTGCGAATTTTGGCCGTAGGCATTTCGCCCAATTGTTGGCCACCGTGTTTGCCTCCGGTGCTCATGACTGATTCCTGGTATATGTTTTCATGTAATTTTCTTGTTCGCTGTTGATGTTGGCTTGGGCTCGCAGCTCATCCGAGTTACTTCTTGAATTCCATGCGGGCGATCCCTGCCGCACCGAGGTAACCTGCATCACCACCCAACGAGGCGAATTCAATCTTGGTTCCATTTGCGACGTACTCGAAACTGCGTTGCCGAAACGTCTGCTCAATACGTTTTAGGAATCGCGTCCCGATAGGCGATTGAGTGCCACCAAAGTTCATCGCGCCGCCTAATACAATCAAGCCAGGATCTAGAGTATGAACAATCGTCGCGATTCCAAGAGCCAAATAATCTGCGGTTTCATCGATGATTTTCAAACTGAAAGCATCGCCTAAGATTGCGGCTTGGTAAATCATTTTTGTCGTGAGCGTTTCAACCTCTTTTTGAAGCGAACTGATCGCACCTGCAACGAGTTCTTCCTTGGCACGTTGGGCAACTGCGCTAGCACTAGCGTACGCTTCCAGATGCCCACGGCCACCTCCCCAGACACACAGCCTTGCGTCGGGGCGAGGATCAATAATCATATGGCCGCATTCGCCGCCAAAACTGTTGTGTCCGACGACCAATTGGTTATCGATAATGATTCCACCGCCGACTCCGGTCCCAAGCGTCAACAAAACCATACTACTATAGACCTTGCCGGTCCCAACCCAGAATTCACCAAATGCAGCCGCATTCGCGTCGTTTGCAAATGAAACCGTAATTCCGATGGCGTCCTCCAGGCACTTCACGATCGGAAAATGGTGCCAATGCGGATGGTTTGGTGGTTCGATCAGCATTCCTTTTGAAATATCTTGACTCCCCGGCGTTCCAAGCCCCACTCGGACAATATTTTTGCAGGACAATCCAATAGATGCTAGCAAAGCCGAAGCGGACGCAGATACCCGTTGCATTGCGTCTGAAGGACCAAGTGGTTCTTCTGTGGGAATTGCATCAAAGCCCAGCGTTTTTCCCTCGTCATCGACGACTCCAATCTTAATTCCGGTTCCACCAACGTCGATTCCTAAATAAAATGGAGATTCCGCGTTTACGACAGGAAGGATTGGCTGCGACGTCATAACTCTCGATTTGGTGAAGGTTTATTGCAACTCGAACTCTGTTGCAATGAAGAGCAATACCCAGTATACGGCAAGCCTATATTAACCAACAGGGACAATTCTTGGATGGTTCGTTAGCGGCTTGTTTCCCCTTTCCCAAGACCCGGGAACGCGAATGCAGAAAAATTCGCTTTCGGATGGAGGAAGGCATGGGGTTCATGACGATAAAGGCACCATCTTTGATAGTTGCGAAAGCAACCAACGGTGTCTGGGAAGCGAGGGGACTGCTGCAAAAAAAAAAACTCACTACGCTTCCCCTTTTTCGTTGGAAGGGATCGATGAAACGAGGCCGCACTCAAAAAAGGGCGGGGGGTCTAAAACATGCGCTATGGGCTAGGTTTAGGCGTGGTTAAAATCCAAAGGCTTCCGTCGAGCCTGCTCGGCGGAGCCACATCTGACGGCGACCACTGCAATACGACGCGAAGCATGCTCTCCGTTTCGGCTTGTCTCGATGGAAGCAAGACTGAATGGCTAACCGAGCGGCAGCGATCAAAAGGAATCGGCCGCAATCACTTCCTGATTATTCCTAGTGCAGAGTGCCCACATCGTTTCTTTTTGAATACTCGCGTTGATCATGTGCGCCGAGCCGTCCATGAACAGGAAATGACTGCCTTGGGAATGTGGCGAGTAAAATTGACCAGGACTTCCAGTTGGGTCGTTTATGGACGATTGCCGACTGTGTGCAACCACGGCTGTGATTGTTGGGCGCCAGTTTTGACACGGTGGTAGATTCGGATTGTAAGGACTCGGGCTCATGTCGAAATTGTAAAGTACTTCCTGTCCAGCTACTATGCCAGCCCATGCACTGCGAACGAAACCACTATGTCGTTCCCCGATGCCGACGGTCATCGACAAACCATCGGTCACGTCTGCACTTCGGATGCTCGCATTGCGGTGGAACATACCATTGAACGGCTGATGCTCGTAGCAGCCATAAAGTGGATCACCTCCGAGTTTCGCACCGCCCAATGACCCGACGTAGCTCGTAGAGGCTGCGTCCGTTAAGACGATTGGAGTTGCGAGCGCAGACGGGGGCGAACCACAATCATAGATAAATATCAGTCGTGGACCAGGGTCGCTGGGGCAGCGAAAGTTGCTCACCACTGTTTTCCTCGCAAGGGAATTTGTGTCATCGCTTATTGGCAAGTTCATGTTGATCGTGCCATGGAAGTTTCCCTGTTCCAAATACGGAAGAATGCGGGCGAAGAAACTCCAGCCAGGCCCCAAATCATCCGGCGCTGCAGTACAGTTTCCGGCAGGTAACACCCAATTTGGATTGGCCACTCGCGACACTACGCCGGGCGGAAACGTGTTATGGCTGGAGTGATAGTTGTGCAACGCTAACCCCATTTGTTTAAGATTGTTACAGCATTGCATCCGTCGCGCTGCCTCGCGGGCCTGTTGAGCAGCTGGTAAAAGCAGTCCAATCAATAGTGCAATTATCGCAACTACGACAAGTACCTCGACAAGCGTAAGAGCGGTTCGTAGAGAATGCACTAAGCTCGTCTCCGATTCGAACGTGGAATCGTGTGATTTAGAAGTAAACATGTAATTGTTACAGTTCAAGAGCAAGTTCGCTTAAAAGCACCTCAAGTTTGCGTGACTCGAACGGAAACGCAGTTTCGACTCAGCCGTAAGTCTAGCAGTGCTTGGCTCGACGGCAATGCAAACCGCTTTGGACAAATGAACGTGTCTCCATCGATCGATGCATTTTTCGCCACAACTGGCGAGTTTTCCGCCATTGAGATTAGTGAATGCGGGCTGAACAGAAGAAGTCAAATTTTCTTAAGTCACCAACACAGGTGTGACGGGAAGCACCAGCGGTATCTTTTTGTATCCGACGACCTATGGCTTCAATTTTGGCACTTGGTTTGTCTATGATCCGCTCACGAATCGTGGCGGTGACGGGGTCACTTATCCCAATGCTCGCATGACTATTGGCTCAGTGACGGATGGCACCAGTCATACGCTTCTGGCAGCGGAGGTACACGCTTGGACATCCTATACACGCAACGCTGGACCAGCAACAATCAACGTTCCGGAGAGTGTCGCAGATGCGCTGGCAGCGGTCGCTTCGGGAAGGCGGGCATTGGGAACCAGGGCCGGCGGTGAGCCTTCACAAAATCTGGATTAACATTCAGTTGTTGAGACAAATACGAAAACACGCCAACGCAATCCGTACACTGAGAAAACTTTTTTGAGTGAGCCAAGGTTTCGATCGCTTAGAGTTAGATTGCTACTCCCGCTGCTCGCTGCATCTTTGTTTGCGGCCATACTCGTCGCCGCTATGTCCGCATGGCTTGGTTCACAATATGCGGCCCTAGCTGCGCGTGGTAGGCCGCTTGTTCTCGATGATTTTCCGATTTTCTTGCCGAGTCGCGAGGCAGCATTCGCCGAAGAGATTGCCGGTGATAGTAAAATTGCAAATGTTCATTGATAACGAACGAGATACCAACCTGGAGATAGTGAAACGTAGTACTGACGTGTAAATCTCTGTGCGATGCCATTTGTGAATTCAGAATCGAGCTCAGTTTCGATGCGATGCTCTAGCCAAATGGTTTCGTAGCCCGACGACAATTCAAATCGCAATACTTCCCGCGTTGATCGGTCAATAGCTGCGATGCGAAAGCGACCGTCGATATGCTTAGGCGTTAATAGGATCAGCACTTCGGTGGCGCTTATGATTTTTGGCGAACTAGAATTGCCAGTTGATAAGTATCTTGAACGTGGTTTGCAATACATGAATGATAACACTCGTGGATTCGAGCAAGTGAGAATGGTGGCTGCGTCGCTCGACGAATTGCACAGAACGGTCCCGAACGGCAAGAAATGGTTAGAGGAGATTAGGCAAACCCGCAACCAAGATGGTTCGTTTGCAGTTGGAATCGGACGCGCGCGAGCGACCGCTCTCAACGTGGTGGCGGAAATGCGATTGGGGGTTAAAACTGAATCAGATCAATTGTTGCGAATCCTTCGAGAGGGCCAGCAAGAGGACGGTGGATACGGCAACGACGAAACCTGGATGTTCTGATCTCGAAGCGTGCTATCGAGTTATTCGGCTCTTTCATCGCCTGGGAGAAGGGCCGAATAATCCTAAACAGCTCGGACAATTCATAGACAGTTGCCGAAACGAAGATGGAGGATATGGCCGGACTCCCGACGAGCAATCGTCGCTTCACGGTACATACTATGCGACCATTGTTCGAGATTGGTTGCAGCAACTGGCCTCGCAAGTACAAAAAGAATGGGACTTTGAGGCTTCGTCAATTGGCGAAGTGCCAATCGATTGGACGCAAGAACGGACACTCGACCAACCAGGCAGCGAGTGGCGAACGGAGTCGGATAGTTCCCAACACAGCAATCGAATTCTTGTTCAAAGATCGAGCAAGGGTCCGAAGAAGCAGTTCAATCTTTGTGTCGTAAATGAAGTCTTTCAGGACCTATCACTAATGGTGAAATTGCGAGCCCGATCGGGCCTGACGGATCGTGGAGGTGGGATGGTCTGGCGTTACCGGGATTCCAGGAACTACTACATCGTGCGTTGGAATCCGCTAGAGATGAATGTTCGACTTTACAAAGTGGTAGATGGTATTCGCTCGCAACTCGACACGGCACAAGCACCTGGTGATCCAAGTGCTTGGCACACATTAACAATTGTCACCGTAGGTCGAGACATTCGTGGCTACTTCGACCAATTGCTTCTTATCGAGGCAGAAGACGATCAGTTTCCTGGAGTTGGTCGCGTAGGTTTATGGTCTAAATCAGATGCGGTTACTGAATTCGACGATTTTACTGTGCGTTCAGCCTGGAAGGAGATGGTTGAGGACCCGTTCATCTACTACCAATCCACCGCGAAGTGGTTCGAAACAAATCGGTAGCCAATGCCGGAACGATTGCGATTTCTTAATACTTTTGCTCATTGTTTACAACCGCCGACTTCTTTTGGCGGGTTTGCCTCAATTGTAGTCTTTGGAAGTTTCGCGAATTCGCTGCCCGAAACTTGAACATCCTGTTGATCGACCGCCAGAAGACTCAACCTCGAATCAACAATGCGTCCACGCGGACGTAAACCAATTCGATTCCCAGCCCAAAACCCCTCAATGAGGCCTCGTATCTATTCGCCGCTTCCCGCGGATTTTATTTCGTTGAGCATGCGACGAGTTTCTTCGACCAGAAGGATTGGATCCTTCGGAAGTCTTTTGGGAGTTGGCATCAACAATTCCAACCTTGTAAGTTCCGCGTCGAACGCATCCGAATCATCGTACGATCGTTCAAAAAAAGTTTCGTCCATGTATCCGTAAAGAATCAAATTCGATCGAACCGCACGATAGAAGTTTCGCTCCGGCGGTCGAGCATTTAAATAGGATTGCGCAAACCCCTCGAAAAATCCTAAGTGATACCCAACAACATACTCCGCATCCAAATCACTCATTTCCTCATATTTGACAGCTGCCAACCGAATATCTTTTTCTGCATATTCCGATTCATCCTTCATCCGTCGAAACTGGAATTCAATGCTTCCGCGATAATCAGTTACGACAAAAACAAAATTGCTCGAACGAGCCCCAATATCGACTTGCAACAAAAATGGAAAGGAAAAGGACTGCTTGAAGTCGTCGTAGTTGGTCGACGTAGGGCCATAATTGCACTCTAAAACACAGAAGAGGTTTCCGAGGCTGAGTGCGTTCTCGTCTCGATTGCGTCGCCTGTTGTAATGGAACACCGAAATGGAGGCTAGGTCGATTGGAAAACTACGTTTCGAAAGATCCCTACATTGGTCTTCCGTTAGTCGCCATCGCCTCATTTTTGGATTTGGAGTTTCCATTTTTACTGGGGCATGCTGGAAGCCATTAAGACTATGCGCTCTCTTTACGCTGCGGAACGCTTTTGTAGTGCCGAAGCTTGCCGTCTGCAGCGTCGACATCGATCGTGTAAACAGTGCCTGCTTCTTGGTCGGGCAATTCAAACATGATGTCCATCATAACGTCTTCTATGATGCCACGCAGTCCACGCGCACCGACATTTTTCAGGTGTGCCTTTTGAGCGACCCCCTTCAACGCGGCTTCGGTCAAATGCAATTCGCAATTTTCCATGCCGAAGAGCGCTTGATACTGCTTGAGCAATGCATTCTTTGGTTCGCTAAGAACTCGGATTAGGCCGGCTACGTCAAGCGGAAGCAGTGACGTGACCACCGGTAATCGCCCAACCAATTCCGGTATCATTCCAAACTGCAAAATGTCGTCAGATTGCACTTGCGCTAGCAACGAAGCAACGTCCCCGTCCTCCCGAATGCTGGATCCCGGTCCGAAGCCCAGAGATTTTTTGCCAAGTCGTTTGCGAATAATATCGTCGATTCCAACAAACGTTCCACCGCAGATGAAAAGGATGTTGGTCGTGTCGAGCTGTATATATTGCTGTTCCGGATGCTTGCGTCCACCTTGCGGCGGTACGTTGGCAACTGTGCCCTCTAACATCTTTAGCAGTGCTTGTTGAACACCTTCGCCGGAAACGTCTCGTGTTATGGAGACGTTCTGACTGGTTTTCCCGATCTTGTCAATTTCGTCGATATAGAGAATTCCTCGTTGAGCAGATTCAATATCAAAATCCGCAGCATGAAGCAATTTCAGCAACAAGTTCTCAACGTCTTCGCCAACGTAGCCTGCCTCGGTCAAAGTTGTGGCATCACCGATTGCAAATGGAACATTCAGCATTTTCGCCAAAGTCCTTGCCATTAAGGTTTTTCCACTTCCAGTTGGGCCGACGAGCAAGATGTTGGATTTCTCTATTTCGATTTCCGAACCATTCCATCCTGCCGTCAATCGCTTGTAATGATTGTGGACGGCTACCGCCAATGCGCGTTTTGTCGGCACTTGGCCAATGACGTATTGATCAAGATGTTCTACGATATCCCGCGGAGTCGGCGTTTCGCTAAACAACTTCTTGGACGACGGTCTGCGACGTTGCTCTTGATCTAAGATAGACTGACAGAGTTCAATACACTCGCCGCAAATGTAGACGTCTCCTGGTCCCTCAACAAGAGGACCCACGTCGCGGTAGCTCTTGCGACAGAACGAACAGAAAGCGTTCTTTTTGGTAGTACTACCGCTGCCGCCGCCGCTGTTGCGACGACTAGCCATGACATCCTTACTCGAGGGCATTTTCGACTCCTTAACTAATTGGCCACAGTCCGAGTGCTCAAAGAAAAGTCTCTGAAATCTCAGTCGTGGTTGACGGTTGGACAGTTTTATGTGGAAGCTCGATTGGTTGGTTCAAATCTTCGACAGGATAGTCGAGGCGTTTGAATCGAACCGGGCATCCTTGTCCACAGTTTCGAGCCGATAAATTTTGTAATTTTGCAAGGATTTGTGGCCCTGCTCGTTCGGCCTCCCAGACCGATTAGTTTCATATTAAGTAAGTCTAGCATACTCGCAAACAAGATTCAGGGACTTTTTTTATCGCTATCTTCTTCGTGAGATGTGCTAGATTGCATCTGTGTTGGCAAAGTGGACCCATGTGGCTTCTCTACTAACAACGATGTAATCTTTCGGAATTCTGTCTCGCTGATGTCACCCCCACTCCGCATTTCCTCGAAATTCTTTTTTACCAAGTCATGCAGCGGGATGTCTTGGGCGTTGGATTCGCGCAATCTTGACATGACATAAAATGCCAGCCAACACACAGTCAACAAAATCAGAACACCAAGACTTGCTTGAAAGGTTGGATTTGAAAGCAGCTTTCCGATCCCGGCCCATTGGTCCCCAGACCCAGGGATTTGTGCGGTATTCATTGCGATGAAAAATCAAGCAGGAGATATAAATTTCCAATGCGAAGCGAAGTCTAGTTTACTTGATTCGTCCCGAGATTCCCTCTCGATTGCACGGACGTATCGTATGCAGTAGACATCGGACAAGTCCAGGATTTTTTACCTGAAAATTCCATAATTTCTAGAGACATCCTGCCTATTCTCGCATCTGGATGCGAAAGCGAGGACAGTGCCCGCGATCTACGCTAGTCGCTCCGATCGGTTAAACATGAGCTTCAAGCCCACGTTATGCCCCGAAAGCCCCCAGCTTAACACGAACTGCATTTGTTTTTTGCGAAACGTTTCGCGATCACAGCACAAACAATCAATTGAATTTGGTGAAAAATCATAAGCGGCAAAATGAGGATGCCAACCTCGGCTGCAGGAAACAAAGTCCCTGCCATTGGTACGCCGGACGCCAAACTCTTCTTCGAACCGCAAAAAAGCAAAACGATTGAATCCTCTCTTGTTAGCTCTAGCCAGCCGGCAAGCACCCAGCAAATGGCCAACACCAAAGCCAACAGGCCACAACTTAGAATCGTCATCAAAATCAAACTCATGAACGATAGTCGTGTCCAAAGGCCGTCGACCACCGACGCGCTAATCGCCGTGTAAACTACCATCAAAATCGTCCCGCGATCCATGCGCCCGACCAGTGACTTGTGCCGACCAATCCAGCTCGCAATCCAGGGCCTCGCACAATGCCCAACCACGAAAGGAAACAATAACTGCAACGCAATGTTTTTCACAGAATCAAACGAAACGTGTACCTGCCCTCCAGCAACCTGCATCAACGTCGCGACCAAGAGTGGAGTAATAAACATCCCTAGCAAATTCGACAAAGTCGCCGCGCATACGGCTGCAGGTACGTTGCCGCCTGCTATCGAAGTAAACGCGATAGAGGACTGCACTGTCGAAGGCAGCAAAGTCAAATACAACGCTCCTGCCACCAACGCAGGATCGATGCCTGGAATTCGTATTAAGAGTAGCCCCAAGATCGGAAAGAGTGCAAAGGTCACAGCCAACGCAGCAAATTGAAGGCGCCAGTTAAGCAGCCCGTCGCGTATGGCCTCTCGCGATAGCTTGGCACCGTGCAGAAAGAACAATAACACAATTCCGGCGTCGGTAGCGAATTCAAAGAGAATCGCTATAGTCCCCCGGCATGGCAATAGCGAAGCTGCAACACCAACGGCCAACAACGCAGCTACAAATCCGTCAATAAAACCGGGGGTATTTTTCAACTTGAACATGTAGCCTCGTATGCATCGATCGCGTCAAGATGCGAACACACTTCTCCATTCGAAAGAAATGAACCCAAAAAACTGTTGCGGGCCAGTGCGATCAGCCCCTCGCGATCTACCAAGCCTGCATCGGCAATTGCTCTGTAATTTTCATTGACGTAGCCGCCGAAATAGGCGGGATCATCCGAATTAACGGTCGCCCTTAAGCCTTTTTTCAACATTTTGCCTATCGGATGCATTCCCATATCTTTGATGACGCAAAGTTTCAAATTGGACAGCGGACAAACCGTAAGCGTCATGCTGGATCTTGCCAATCGCGTCACCAAGTGTGGGTTTTCCATCGCTCGATTGCCATGGTCAATACGTTGCACATCTAAAATATCCAGCGCTTCGTATACGTACTCCGGCGGGCCCTCTTCGCCAGCATGAGCCACCTTCAACAAGCCCCGTTCCTTTGACGCTTGAAAAACCCTCGCAAATTTTTCAGGTGGGTGCCCAACCTCCGACGAATCAAGGCCAACCCCCACAATCTTGTCCAACCAAGGCTCTGCAGCACGGAGCGTTGCAAACGCCGAGGCTTCATCCAAGTGACGCAAAAACGACATGATCAGTTTGGAACTCATACCGAATTCCGTTTCGGCTGCTTTCATCCCTGCCAGAATCCCTTCGATTGCAACTCGAAACGGCAATCCGCGGTCCGTGTGGGTCTGAGGATCAAAGAATATTTCGGCGTGCCCAACGTTGTCCTCGCGGATTCGCGAAAAATATGCCTTCGTAAGATCGAAGAAATCCTCCTCATTTAACAACACGCCCGCCCCGCGATAGTATAGATCCAAGAATTCTTGAAGATTAGAAAAGTTGTACGCAGCCCGAACTGCCTCCGCATTTTCGAACGGCAAATCGACGCGGTTTCGTCTTGCCAGCTCGAACATCATTTCCGGTTCGAGAGTACCTTCAATATGCAAGTGAAGCTCAGCCTTGGGCAAACCGCCTATGAAATCATCCTGATTGCTGTAACCACTCTTCATTGAAGTGAGCGCCTCCATGATTCTTTTTGCCCAACTGAAAATCGGTCTCTAAGGAATAGTCACAGGATAAGTTCCGTTTTGTACAATAGGACCACTGTCCCGTCGTTCTCGATATAGGTTTGTACTGCTCGGGACAAATGGTCCCAATCTACTGTAAAACCTCGATCGATTTTCTACTGAAATCAGGAAATTGATTCAGGACGGATCCTAAGGTGTTTAGAAATCGCCCGTCCAACGCCCGATTCCACCGCTGGAGTCGCATGATAATACAGTTCTGTGATCTTGGCACCAAGCAGCGCTGACAACACACTCCTTGTGTCCTTGGATTGTTTGAACGCAACGTGCAGTTTCGGACTCCCAAATCCGCACGGAATGGTCATGGGAAGCTGAGAGAATATGCCGATGATCTTGACTCCAGGCAACGGTTCGAATGGTGTCAACGTGCCCTTGAAACACTTGCAGGCATTCGCCCGTTGCCGAGTCCCAAAGCCGGATCTTTCCCGCGCATGACAGGAACCTTCGCTGATCCGCGTGCAATCCCCTGTTTCGAAATCCCAAATTTGGACTTTGGGAGCAGGTCCATCGCCTCCAGTTACCAAGAGCGATCGATTGGGGCTAAAGACTCCAAACATTTCGCTTGTCTCAACTGGAAGCTGGTGCGCAACAATCATCATTTGGAAACACCTTCCATCCCAATGCCTTTTCCCGCAATAATTTCTTTAGCCCGCGCAATCAGTTCTCGCGATTGAAGTACGGTCGGGCTTTCGGCAATCAATCTTACGATAGGTTCAGTATTGCTTCCTCGCAAAAGCAGCCAAGAATCAGACCAGTCCAAACGAATGCCGTCTGCGGTACCTACCGATTCAGCTTTGAGTTCATCCGACAATCTTGCAATCGAAGCTGTAAGCTGCTCCTTGGATAAGAGCATTTTATCTTTGATCATCGCTAGACGTGGCAAATCGTTGACCAGTACGCTCAAAGTCGATTTCGTCGCAGCCATGAGATCTAGCACTTGTGCTATTCCAACAAAGCTATCGCGTATGAAGCCTACTCGCGGATCAATCGGGCCGCCGCTTCCCTCGCCGCCGTAGATGGCTTTGTTCAATTGCATCACGTCTACTACGTTGGCTTCGCCGACCTTGCTTTGTTTGAACGGAACGCCGTGTTTTTCAGCAAGCCACTTCGTCATATTACTCGAGGCACAATTGGTTACGAGTGGCCCCTTGTTCATCATCAAGGCTCTCTTCATGCAAAGTACAGACGTATACTCCTCGCCAATGAAGTACCCTTTTTCGTCAATAATCGCCAACCGATCGGCATCAGGATCTTGACAAAAGCCAATTTGGAAACGTTTTTGAGCTACCAGCGGCGAGACCGATATAAGATTTTCTGCTAATGGCTCAGGAGGATGGGCAAACCGGCCATCGGGCGTATCGCCAAGTATTACGAACTCGCAGCCAAGTGACTCGAGCAATCTCCGCCCAAGAACTGATCCAGCCCCATGGTTACTGTCCAAAAGAACTCGAAAACGGAAACTCCGAATCGCCTCAAGGTCGACAGTTGCTAAAATCAACTTTAGATGGCATGAATGTGGATCTTCGATAGTCTGTCGTATTCCCAAGCAATCGGATGAGCGCCAATCGGTTTGGTTTTGGCGATATGCCTGAAGAACGCGAGTGCCAGGTTCATTCGGTAATATTCGTCCCTCTGGGCTAAAAAGCTTCATTCCGTTGTACGGGGGGGGATTGTGGCTCGCCGAGATCTGGATCGCGCCTGCCGATTGAGAATGACGGACAAATGCACCGACTGTTGGCGTGCTCGCAACGCCCAGATCCAAGCATTTTCGACCGTGACCAACAATGGCCGCTGCAATGGCGTCAGCAAACATTGAGCCGCTGATCCTGCCATCCCGTGCAACTGCTATCGGGCCTTCAGGAGCCTGGGAACAGAATGCAGCGGTAAAGCAGCAAGCGACATTTGGGGTAAGTTCTGCACCGACGATGCCACGCAGGCCGCTGATGCTGATGATCGGTTCGGACATTTGAAAAGCATCGACTTTGAAGGAAAACGGAAAAAATCGGATAATCGGCAAAGACCGACTGGCTAGTATATCCAAAGACCACTCAATTACTTGACACTGCAATCTACCCAACTTAACATCGGAATGCGGGAGGAAATGATGGAATTTTTCTCGAATCCAACTATGCTGTAGTCTAGGCTCTGTTTCTAAACGTAGCATAGGCATCTTGCCTGTGAGGGATAACCTTGGAATCTCAGGCTGGAAGCCTAAGCTACGTTTATTGATGGATGGCTTTAGAAACAGAGCCTAGGACCATTGCGTAGATGATGTACTAATTGGCAATCCCACGAACTTCACGAAAACCTACACCCCAGGCAGACCCTCATGGAAATTTCCGGCATGCTGATCTGGTTTATGGTGCTAGTGTCATTGATTGTTTTCATTGTTCTACTGGTCAAGGCTTTCAAGTCGTGGGGTGTCGTCCACACGATTCTTTTGTCGATACTTTTTATCGAATCTTGGACTTTCATTTTCTTTGTGGGCGGGTTGGCTCGTTATCGCATCGCATATACCAAACTTCATGATACGCTCTCGACCAAGGTGGATGCTTTGTTGAAGGATGTAGACATGGAAATGAATGGTGATCGGCTAGATCCAAAATTAAATCTGGAGAAATTCGCTCCTTTATCGAACGAGCTCAACCGATTGACACTCGAACGGGGTAGAGTCTGGCGGGGTGCACTTTTACAGAAAATGACTCCTGCAACTGCGAACTCTCAGGCTACCGCTGTTTTTCAACTGCCTGCTCCAACCAGCAACGCACCCATAGCAGCTCCCGCCGCGACAGCAGGTGCGGCTACTGGCCCATCCGCACTGGATCCTGGGTTATCCGTCGATAGTGTCGTTTATTTGTTTGGCGAAGAGCTTGAACCGAATGGCATTGGACTAGTTCCGAAAACATACCTTGCGGAATTCTTGGTTACCGAGGTTCAGGAATTGTCTCTTACCATGCGGCCGACTACT
This sequence comes from Pirellula sp., assembly GCA_043744075.1. Classification (GTDB taxonomy): domain Bacteria; phylum Planctomycetota; class Planctomycetia; order Pirellulales; family Pirellulaceae; genus JBKCUI01. The sequence goes on from JAYTVL010000527.1 coordinate 36,911, forward strand.
CCGCTCAGCAAGGCCCAAGAAACCATTTTGACTGGCAGTCCCTCTTGGGCCATATATGAACTCATGCCTTTGGACTCGCATACCGCGTTTGCAGCAGCTGGGTCGTCCAGCGAGGAGAATGCGGAGTTTGGCCGTATGGACAAAGATATGATCGCCAGAATCTTTGATTCACCTTTTAACAATCTTCCGGATGCCATGCGGGCCAAAATCTCGGACAAGATCATGCAGGCGTACCTCAATGATGGAGCGCGAGCACCAGACCAGACTCCACCTGAAGCACTTGGCTATCGTGTAAAATTTCTCAAAGAGTATTCGTTGGCGGTTGATGCCAAAGGAGGCAGAAGTCCGCTCGAGGGGGGCTACCACGACACGGAGGGGAGCATGATCGATGCACGCTTGAAGCGGGATTCGGATGCCGGCGTTGTCTTTAAAGTCGGTGATACTCGAGTTTTCGACGCAGCGACTGCCAACAGGCTTCAAGCAGAAAAGATTGTAGAACTTGGACCAACCGTCTACCTGCGACCGCAAAATGATTACGGATTTGCTTTTCGTGAGACTCGACGAATGAACATCAGGGCTAAGCAAGACATTGCGCTCATCGATCGTGAATTTAAGGAAGCCAAACGCTCAACCGACGAGACACAAAAACAAGAGATACTAGGAGAAGAAGAGGGGGCAAAGCTAGGATTGGACAAGGCAATGTACGAAAAAGAGTCTGAGGTGATTGCCAGCGTTGCCACCGAACTGGAATCGCAGATCAAAGCAAAGACTGAAGAGCTCAGTCAGATTTACCGAAGCATCAATGCACTTCACGACCGATTGCTCAAACAACACCGAGAAATGGCCAGGCCGTAGTAGTAGGGGCAGCTTGAAAGTACCCATCACACTCCGTGTGATGTTGCCTCAAAAACCAAGGGTTTTTGAATTGCGAAAATCACACGGAGTGTGATTGGTACTATGAAATCACAGCCCTTAAGCGGGCCACCCGGCAATTCATTGAACAAGTTTTTCGCGTGCCAACTCCAAAAAAACGTCCGCAAGCTTCGGGTCTGCGCCAAGTGTTCGGGAAATTAGCCATTGCTTGTCCGGAAAATGCGATTGACATTGTAGTACCTTGTTCCGAAGCTGCTCAATCAAATCCCCTTCGAACAGCAAATGTGGCTGCACCAAGACAGTGTCGCATTCCCATGCAGATGCTTCATTCAGAAGTTCATCGACAGTTGGTTTCTCGCAGGCAAAGAAGCCGGTTTGGTATCGCACCAATGATAATTGAGTTACTTTCATTTCGGTAAATCTTCGCATGTGAGCAATGGCTTGCGGGTCGCTCGAACCACGTCCCACCATTGCAAGCCCGATGCGGCCTAGGGAAGTGCATTTTCCTTCGCAACTACCAGAGGAGCACTTGCCCCTTGCGCAAGACTTTGGTGGACAACCAAGTCCACTTCCCAATGCAGTCACTTCCGAATAGCGTGTCTGTGACAATGTAAGTACGGACGGGTGAGTACCCAAAGAGTCCGTCTGGCCAATGACTTCGATTCCGAGCCTGCGGGCGGATTGGAATACAGCATTTGGAATGTCTTGTAGTGCATGGCCGGCCGTAAAAAGGAGGACTGGTACAACGAGAGTTTTTTTGATTCCTTGTTGGTGAAGCTGCTCAATGGCTTGTTCGATTGATGGTTCAGCAAGTTCCAGAAAACAGCCAAAAATCTTGGCCTCAGGTGCTTGAATTTGCATTTGGAGGACCAAATCAAGCAATTGAGCGACTCCAGATGCGTTGCGCGTACCATGCCCAACCACAAGAATACTGCCCAATTCACGGCTAAAATTCGCCCAAAACGGATGGCGGACCACGGAATGCGAGTCAGTTTGCGTTACGAACGATCGATCGGGCTCTGGTGCAATCATTGGTTCAAATCGCGAAAAAATGGATAGTTTGGGTAATTTGGATTGTTTGCAATGTTACCTTGTGAAGTGTATGCGGATTGCAAGGGCTATGACGACAACTAAGTTGCCGTTAAGGTTTCAAAAAATGCTCTTTTCCTAAAGATCGACACGCCAAGCACTTGCAATCGGATTTATCGAACATGATTAGGTTTCTTATTTGAAAGACTTGTCGGAATAAACCACAATAGCATGACTGGTTTCAGAATTTCTTAAAGGTTACGGCGTTATGGACTCAAGATTTCGCAAGCGACAGGCTTTTAGAATCATCCTTCGTTCAGCGGTGGCGATCACAGGATCGGCGTTGCTCGTTGGTAATCGAGTGGACGCACAACAATACTGCGATCCGGTCACTTTGTACCGGCTTCAGACAGAAACGGTGCTCGAACAGGTTCCCGTGACTTTGCATCGCATCGAGTACGAAGACCGCATGATCGAAAAAGAGATCGTGAGCTATCGTCCGTCTACTCAAGAACGGGTCGAGACGAGGCGATACACTGTTCGCAAGCCGGTCGTCGAAACGTCGACTCGAAACGAAACCTACACAGTTTACAAGCAGGTGGTCAAAACGGACTATGTCGACGAGACGACATATGTCAACGAAACTTCACAGGTCGAGAAACTTGTAACGACACTTCGTCCTGTTATTGACACGCAGTACCAAACCCAACATGTCATAGTGCAAAAACCGGTTACAGAGACCGTTTATCAGACTCAAAACTTCATGGTCCAGAAGGCAGTGACTGAAACGACGATGCAAACACAACAGCAAGTTGTACAGCGTCCGGTCACAGAAACGACATTGCAGACCCAAAACTATGCAGTACAGCGCCCAGTAACGGAAACGACTTATCAGACGCAAAACTACGTCGCCTATCAGCCTGTTACAACTTATCAGCCAGCCGTTGTCGATGCAGGAGGTTACGTTGCTCAACAGTTTGTTCAACCAGGCGACGTTCGTTATCACCTGCGATGGCAACGCGGCGGTTACGATGCCAATCCGCTCAATGGAATGCAAAACTATCAGCGCGGTGGGCTAGGATGGGTGCCTTATCAGGCGCCAGGCCAAAGCTTTGCCCAAGTGCAATACCAAGCCAATTACCAGCAAGTGGCAGTTCCTCAACAAAGCTACCTTCCTCAAACGATAACGCAACAAGTACCTGTTCAGTCGACTCGATTGCAGACCGAAATGGTTCAGCAGCAAGTTCCGATAACAACAACGCGGATGGAAAACCAAGTCATTTCTCAACAAGTTCCTGTGACCAGCACCCGTATGCAATCGGAAATGATTCAGCAGCAGGTGCCGGTGACAACCACTCGAATGGAAAACCAAGTGGTTACCCAACAAGTCCCGATTCAAACCCAGCGAATGGAGGCGGTACAAGAGAAAGTGATGGTCCCGACGACGGTACAGAAGCCAGTCACACGGAAGGTTGCTAGAGAACGAATCGAATACGTTCCCGAAACCCTTGTCCGTCCTGTCCAATCTCAAACTACAACTTACAAGCCAGAAGTCATGTCGGAAGATGTGATTATTAGAACACCGATAATGGAAAGAATCGTTCAGAAGGTTCAGGTTCCGCAACGCATTGCTCGGTCTGTTCCGTATACCGAAATGCGAACAGTGGCTCGCACTTATACGCAACGAGTGCCAATAAACTATGTTGGCCCGGTTGTAACAAGCTACCCAGTCGTCGAATCGAGCACAGTCGTGACGGCTGGGTCAGCTGGCAATAGTGGAACAGCAAGCCAGACAGTCGACTCAAGTAAGCCTGAGGCGGGAGCAGGGGCGAAAGATTTCGAATCTAAGAAACCAGCAACGGAAGAAGCACCACTTCCTGCACCGAATTCCAAGAGCAGTTTGTCTATCGGACCGCCCGACGGAGGTATCAACAGTCGCAAGCCACCTGCATCCGGGAAAATTACGCTGCAAGTCGAGGATTAAAACTATCGAATTCGATTGGTAGTGGATCTTGAAAAAGATCCCGTTAGCGCCAGAAGGATCTTTAACAAGATCCAGAGCGAGCGAAGGGCGTGGATTTGTGGTCCAACCTAATTGACGACGGGAATGCGACAGGCTATTGAAAAAGTTAAATTGAAAATTGAAAAACGCAAAGTGTAAGGGATGGATGTGGTGTTGAAGAGGTGAAGATTTGGAAGAGCGAAATTCAGCATCTCTGGATCGTTTGTGTAGCAAAAAACCGAATCTTCCGCAGGGTAAACCTGCGGGATTCATTTCGTCCCACGATGTGCTTGGTGGCGATCAGCGAGAAGTGTCCTAAATTTTGCATTTTTCAATTCTCATTTTAACTTTTTCAATTTCTCGTCATAGATAAGCCTCGGCTTGCAAGCAAACTCGGCCTTATGCCTTTAAGTCGATGCCACGAGTTGACTTAACGGTCGCTTGCTCGATCAGCTTTACCACAGCTTGCCCTTGTTGTTTTTCCGCACTGAGCTGTTTCGAAAGAACTGTGGTAGCGATATCGGATCGCGTCTGTTCCGCTTTGGCGAGAATATCAATTGTCTGTTGCGTTACCGATGAAATGGACATTTTGTACTGCCTTGAGAGTTCACGTAGATCCGGCTTATTAATGAACCATGACCCGTCTTTCGCTTTCAGCAAGCAATAACTTCGAGGATCGTGAATTTGGTTCGTGTTCGCATGTAACAATCAAATCCATCGATACTGTCCACCGACCGTTTTCGTCTCCTTGAACAACCCAGTGCGGTATCATGCAAACAGATTGGTGTACCAGTTCGAATCCGCCTTCACTTTGGCTGACCGTAGCGATTGGAAAACACCAAAGTCCTGTTTGCCGGTTGGAAGTCCATTGCACATTTGCACCTAGCCATTGGTCTATAATGCCAAGGTAATTGGTAGACTCGATGTTTAACACAGTGCCAAGGTGTCCCATTCGTTCGCAACGCGCGTCGTAAAAGAATCGGTCGTCCGCTCCTGAAGGCAAGCCTGCGAAATTGAACTCTACGCCGAAGTCAAAAGGTCGACCAGGCGGTAACCCTTCGATCAAATACGTTATCTCGAGCGCGTGGCTGCCAGCGAAGAGCGTTATCCCTTTGGTGATTGTTAGCGGCACGCCCCATGCGTTTCCCTCGCGACGCAGTTGAATTTGAATTTTTCCAGAACCGCGCCGGAGCTTGGCATCGTATGGCAGAGCAACAAAGTCGCCCCGTTCTGCAGCAGTGCTGCGTTGGACATCTTCGGCGGAAATGCCGTGATCAAAGAAATGATCGATCAGCGATTTGCGAGGGAATTTATCGTATTGAAGTAGATCTTCGAGTCCTTGCTGTTTGAATTCAACTCGGTCATGAATGCTTGCCGTTTGGCTTGAGGCCTGGCTGTTGCCTAGTTTGACCTTGTTATGATATTGCTCAGGCCGCCGCTGCATGGTTGCCAGCAAATTGTGTTCAATGCCGCGAATGTCTAGTTCATATAGCATTCCACCGTTTGCGGGGGCAAAGTATCCGATCAATTGGTCGTTAGACAATCGAATTTCAGGAAAAAGGTCTTTGTTGTAATCTTCGGTTGTGACATCGACCCATTCGCCATGCCGTCCGTTCGAACGCTCGATAAGATTATCCGCTGCTATCAATTCGCTGTATGTCGCATTGCGAAGATGCGGCAGGTATATTCCACCAAAAGCACCGTGCCAGTAGGGGCAATTGCACTGTCCACGGTAAAGGTGATCCTCTGCTTGAGGCAACAGTGACTTGTCGCCGTTGCCACGTCGAGCAAACTCCAATCGTCTGCTAACATCCAACATGCGGCAGTACATTTCGTTTGCTTCGGAGTACTTGATCCGGAAATTACGCCAGAATCCGCCTCGAAGGAACGGTTTTATCTGTGGCCAGCGGGAATCGCACTCTAGTTCATGTACGAGCGAATCATAAGCGCCTTGACGATTTACAGGCAAAGCCCATTCAGTCATTTCTCGATAGGAGCAGTCGGGCAGGAACACAGATCCGACCGGAGGGGTTTCGGTGATGGTTTCTGATGGAGTCGAAGTATGGAGCCAATCGCGATTGGCCGTTAGTTGATCAAAAAACTGACGTAGCCATCCCCGTTCATAGACATGTTGTTTGGTATTCGGCCACGTGCCAAACTTTTCACCGTCATCGCCAAATAGTAGCACGGAGCCAGGTGCTCGATCCGCAACGCTTCGACAATATTCGATGGTGTCAGCGGCGGGTGCAAAGGGGAGCAAATAACGAAGCCGCTCACTCCCTGGAAATACACGCAGCACATGGCCGTCATCCTCGGTAAGAAAGTAATTCGTCAGTTGTGCCTCATCCCAACCGGCTGCTCGAAAATGGAAATCGTCTAGTATCGTGTATTGTATTCCGGCCGGAACAATATCGCGTGTAAGCTGGCTTTCCCAAACACGCTCAGGCATCCACATTCCAGACACCGCTGTGTCGAATCGCGTTTGTAGCAACTGAGTGTACTTCAAGATTTGTCCGATGCGATCTCGGCTAGGAATCATGGTGAGAATTGGTTCGTAGAACGGACCGCCAACGATTTCAATTCTCCCGGCGGCCACCAATGCCTTTACCCGATCAACGTATTCTGGATGCCGTTCAGCGAGCCACATCATTAGCGGTCCTGACGTATGCAATGCGAACTTCAAGTATTCATACGGTTCAAAGACTTCGAGAAACGGCAAATAGCTGTCTTGATAAGCCCGTTCGATGACTTCATCGAAATTGCCCACAGGTTGATGGTTATGTAGGACAAGGCAGAGTCGAACCGAGTTTTTCATAGGGCGAGTCCCAATGGATCATGTGAGCTAATGTTGGACGCACAATGCTTTGTGGGCCAGCCTGTCCTCAGGCTGACAATTCTTCTCGTCGGAAGAACATGCGTGGTATCGGTAAAATCGGCAAAAGTGATTCAGCCCAATCAGCAACAATTCTCTTGCCCCTACGAACACCCCAAATAGTCCGCTCATCGGTTTTTGGGACCTAGAGTCAAAATATGAGAGTTAAAGATCCCCTAAAACTGAAAGCCCGCCATTGGCCGTTTCTTCGGCTTTTTGGGGTGCTTCTGTCATCAGCGAGTGGTTGCAATGTTGAGCAACAGCATTTCCCGAAAGAGGAAAGCGCTGCGGAAGTTACGAAGACTGGCTATTTCGTCGGAAAAAAATCAACAAGTATTGAAACAAACACTGACAGCGATTTAGTCAATTGCCAGCCTGAGGATAGGAAAACCTACGTAAATTCGTCCCAAACGGCCCCCGAACCGATGGGCTTAGATCGTTACTCCATTCCGGACAACCAATTTAGAAATGCTGACAAACGGCCGCCGGTCTTAGCGGTACGAATGCTGGACCATACGGCTTTTGGAGTTCCGATTGGGCTTTTCTCGGATCAAATGTTTTTGATGCGGAATGACGGCGCGATTCAGCAAATTAGGAAATGCGATATCGTTCATCAAGCCATTCTAAACGATCGATTTCGGCCGATTGAACGATCCGAGCTCGCACAGCAACTCAGAACGGAATTCGGACGGAACTATACGGTAAAGAGTGAGCTACCCTACTTGATCGTCGCTCGCCCAGAGCAAATAGACAATTGGTGTAAGCGATTTAGAAGCTTTCATTATTCATTCAAGCTCTATTGTTCCACACACGGTCTGCAAACACGAGATATAGAATTCCCTTTGGTGGCCGTTGTATTTGGTTCGCAGACGGAGTTTCAACGATACGCCCGTTCGGAGCCAATCAAAGTTCCTGAATCTGTCGTTGGCTATTACATGCCAGATACAAACCGTATCCTTCTTTATGAGGACGCACGACCATCAACAATAGCAACGGAAAAAGTCATATGTCATGAGGCCACTCATCAGCTTGCATTCAATACAGGACTGCATCAGCGTCGAGCGTCAACGCCGTTGTGGTTAGCTGAGGGATTTGCGTCGATGTTTGAAGCTCCCATGCTGTCAGGCTCGCAGAATTGCGACGGAAAGTCGCTTTGGCCAGAATCAAGAAAACATACATGGCAACTGATTGCAAAGCGTCCTGAATCGATTCATCGTTTGATGGCTGGGTTAGTTCGGAACGATTCGGCATTTGAATCCGATGCTCAGAACGCCTATACCGTCGCTTGGGCCATGGCGACTTACTTGTCACAACGCAGTCCGAAGATGTTTGGACCCTATTTGAATCGCATTAGTGACTTACCGCCGTTTGAAACGTACAGAGCGGACCAAAGAGTTGAAGATTTTCAAAGCGCGTTTGGAACAGATATCCGGTTGTTGAGCAAGAAGATCATCAAGTACCTAGAAACGCTCGATTGAAAAAGAAGGCGCCGATCATAACTTAGGCAGGAAATAACATCGCGGGAAGTTGTTTGCAAGCCGAGGCTTATCTATGACGAGGAATTGAAAAAGTTAAAATGAGAATTGGAAAATGCAAATTTAGCAGTGGAAGTAAGACTACCTACTGTTGATTGGGTTTTTGTTGATTGCCTTTGGCTGTGACAATTGATTTTCCGACGATGTTGCAGAGTTGTTGAAATTCATCGAGCAATGGAGTCATTCGCTCGTCCAGATCTTCACCTCTTCGATCCAAAACCATTACTCCAGAGTGTAGCGTTAGTTAAGTAAGTACACGTCAACACCTCTTACATTTTGCATTTTCCAATTCTCATTTTAACTTTTTCAATATCCTATCGCATACCCGTCGCTAGGGTGCACCCAGAGAAATAGCGTCTTCACTTTGCTCGTCGGTTGCCGCATTTTCCCTTTGGTAGTCTACGTTGCTAACTGGCTCTTCCACAAAGCTGGAGTTCACGGATTGGATGTCGCTAAGTATCGAACCAACTCGGCCATGTTTCATGTCTAAGCGGGGCGTTCGCGATCCAAAGGTGACGTAATCATCCGTGTAAGGGGAACAGCAAAGACTACAACCGCTTGCGGACGATATGGCCAAGATAATAATGCTCAAAATGGGCTGTCTCAATCGCTTCATAATATCTCATGCCCTGCGGCAAACGTGGCAGATGCTGCTCGTATCTGACTCGGAACACTGGCAACTTCGGTCGCAAACGCTAGCGTTCAAAATAACCGAGTTGGTGCTCCCCATTTTTTAAGGCGTCGATCACAACATGGGCCGAAAACCGTGGGCTAGCGCCCTTCGGCTAATCAGCCGGAACGCGCTAGCGTCCGGTTAAGCCCAACTTATGATCGAAGCCATTTTTTGACGTGATTCTCGTATCGGCAGAGATGGGTTGTGTAGTTTAGGCAGAGATTGCGGATTGAGAAAGATTTTCTGTAAGGGCTAAGATGTCGAATTGTTCAGTTTCGACCGCCTAAACGCCGAAGATGACAACGTAACGTGTACGAATCCGAGAATAAACAAGCCCAGCGAGTAATGAAGTGAAAAAGCTTGGTCATGGACCGCAGGCAAAACAGCTCCTCAACGCAAAGAAAGCGTCGTGGGTTTGCGTAATCGCGGCGCTTGCGATTTGTCTATGGGGCGCAAACGTCTTGCCCATACAACAGGTAGAGTATCAGCTAACAACGAACTTGGCAATTTCGCAACATCGAATGCCATTGCTGAAGAGACTGAGAAGTAAAACTCTCGGAAGCGAGTCCGACAAGACCTCGTTTTCGGCGCTAGAGATTCTGTCGGACGACTCAAAGCTTTCGCCCTCGGCTAATTCGGAACTCAGGTCCATTCGAATCAAAATGCGATTTCCGATTCGCGGCGATATCCGTTTAGTTGAGAAGTCTCTCAACGAACTGACGACTCCATCCTTAGAGTCGAATGAATGCCAGGGATTTGCAATGCAACTTTTAAGAGAGAAGTGGCATTTGGAGTCCTGTGCCCATTCCATAAAGCAAGTGATGTTAGACATCGAACGAGAAAAAAATGCCATTGAAATTGATCGAGTTGATACTGGCCTAGCTGAAAATGACTTGTTTGAAAACGATTTGATGGCTGATCGGGGCGTCGAAGCCTCACGATCTTTGAATCCGTTTCGATTGACTTCTTTCGGGACAAAAGGTTTTAGGCCGCTCTCGCAGTCCGAACTAATTGACAATTTGCGAGATTTGAATCATGCCCGATCAGACAACGTAGAAGCGATGATGCTTTCACTTGAACGGTTGAAAGCGAAAGCCCGTGGCTTTTTATCGATAACGGGCGCACCGAGAGTGGATCCGGTGGTTAGGCCGCTTACGCTGTTCCGTTTCTTGATCTTGTTGGTCCTGTGCACGTCCATCTGGTTGCTTCTGATCGCTTGGTTGCATCCCATTCGGGCTAATTTATTGTTTTGGGTCGGAACGCCACGTTCAAATGAAACCATCCCTGTAGCTCGCAAGACCGCTTCAAAATCCGATTCATCTGCTGATGATCCTGCCCGGCAGGCAGGACCTACTGTTGGAATGAAGAAAACGATCCACTGGATGCAGCGTGAAGGAATTCCCTATTTAGGAGAGATTCAGATTCTTTCGGGCGAGACGCCAACTGGTCGCGAACAATTGCAAATGAATTTGTCAGCGGCGGAAAACGCATCCTCGAAGAATGATTATTTATCGTTCTCTAACCAGTCAAGCCAGATCAAGTCCATAACGACGCTACGAAGCCTCAGTGAAGGATCTCTTGTACTCTGGTTGGGGTTGTTCGTAGCAAGGGTCTTATTTGATCCAGTCTGGCGCGAGCTTGTCGCAGTTGCACCACTGGCCGCCATATCGCGAATGATCACCGGGATTCAGTAGTGAGTATCAATGTGGAGCGATTCACAATCAAGGCGCATCGGCCGAAATATGGCGTTAGTCGCAATTTGCTATTGGCTGGACTAGCTGCGTTGGTGCTTTCCTCGTTTTCCGTGCTTGGATTATTCCTTTATGTTCACGGTTCAACTCTGAACCCATCCGATCAGCTTGAGATAGCCATGCGGCTAATGCGTAAAGGAGATGGAGAATCACCGCAGCGGATAGCAAAGTCAATTGATCCCAAGACTTTGACAAAGAAGGTGGATTTATCTCGACGGGAATTCTTGTTAGGTGCCGCTGAACGCAAGGCAACCGGAGGAATCGTGCACCGAAGAATCGCGAGCGAAAGGAACGAGCTAGCGGTCAAGCATTTGAAAAAAAGCCGCGACCTTGCATTTCCGGACGGCTACGAGGGACTTGGCAATTTCTTTCTGGGAATGGCATTGTTCGATTTATTCCGTTGGGATGAGGCGGAGGAGCCTTTGGAAATCGCGGCGGAGCGATGGCCCCAGGGAAGAGCCGATGCCATTGAGCGGCTCGTTGACATCGCAATATCGTTCGAAAACCATGATCCAGATTCTGCCTTAGCCCGAATTGAGCATTGGAGAAGCCTGCCTCGAAGTTCCGGTGACGAAATTGATCGGTCCGTCGTAAAGGAAATGCAGGCCCTTTACTCAAAAGGAGATTTCACGAAAGCTGCGGAGTTACTCGAATCCGTTCCCCAGGATTCGGCGCAACGGCCAAGCGTGGAACTAGTTCACGGACGATGCATGCAAAGGCTTGCAGAGAAAAAAGAAGAACCGGATCGAACAAGAATGCTTGAAGCCGCTTTGAGCAATTTCCAAAATGTTCTTGCGTCAAGTAAGTCAACAGTTACAGTCCGCCGCCAGAGCAATTTGGAACTGGGGCGTATTATCAAAAGCATGGGAAAGTTAACTCAAGCCGTCAGCACTTTCAGCGCTCTTCGACTCTCATCTCCGTATGAGCCGGAAAGCCTCGTTAGTGGCCTTGAAGAAATTGATTGCCTAATAGACTTGGGACGCATATCGGACGCCTCTGACACCTTAGAGCATATCACCAAGAATTTTGGCGAGATCAAATGGTATCAAAACGACTGGATTGCGCTCTCTGATTTACGCAAAAAGATCGTTACCTCCGGTGAACGAATGATTGATTCGCATGACTATAGTGAAGCATCTAGATTCGCTAACAACCTACCTCCTCTTTGCGACGAAGAAGACCGATTGCGAATGAACAGCCGGCTTTTTGAAGAATGGGCAAATCGAGAATTCGACAAACAAAAAGACCTCGCAAGAGTCCGTTCATACTTCATCGCTGCCGCGGAAGCGTACGAGGCATTGTCGGCAAAGTTGATGAAAACTCCTCCGTATGGCGAACTGTTATGGCGAGCAATCGAAAACTACCGCAAGTCAGGCGCGTTCAAGAAAAGCAACGCATTATTGGAAAACTATTTACGTTTTGAGTCTCGAGAGAATCAACCGAAGGGACTATTAGCCATGGCCCGAAACCATAGCGCATTGGAACAGCCCAATCTGGCAATGATGTCGCTCAATCGCATTTTGGAAAGCAATACCAGCACCCCACTTGCTTATGACGCTAGGCTGGAAGCTGCACGAATTCGATTGGCCAAGGAGGATTATGTAGAAGCAGAGGAACTGCTCATTCAGAATTTGTATTTAGGAGACCTTACACCATCGAGCCCAGTTTGGCGTGATTCGTTATTTTTGCTAAGCGAGGTACTCTATCGTCGAGGATTGAGCTTGAACGATCAAGCCAGCGAAGCAATCTTTCGCGATCCGACTAAATCGCACGAAAACTTAGACATTGTAGAAAAAAGCTACAAGGAGTTGGTTCGCTCGATCTCACGAATAGACGAAGGGTTACGTCGATTTGAAAGTGATCCACGGCGCCTTGAAATGATTTATACCATGGCCAAGGCCTATCAGATGGCCTCAAAATGGCCCGACTTGTTGCTGCGAGAAAATCGAACCGCGAATGAGGATTCAATCGCGAATTGGAAATCGCAAAAACGAGAGTTGCTCATTCAAGCTAGAAATGCATTCTCTAAATTGCGTCAAGAAATTACTTCAACAACGGATTCTTCGTTGAATCCAATTTCCGAAAATCTACTCCGCAACAGTTTTTTTGGCGAAGCGGATTTGCTGTTTGAAGAGGGAAGTTATGAGGAGGCAATTGTTGCCTATCAAGAAGCGGCAATGCGATTTATCAGTGACCCCGAGGCGCTTGAAGCCATGATCCAGATTTCGAATTCCCAAAACAAACTCGGCAAGGATTCCGATAGTCGGCGAACCTTGGAGATGGCCAAGGACATCTTGTCTCGCATTCCTATCGAAAAGGAGGCTAAATTCGCAGTGACAAGTCGAAATCGAGCAGGATGGGAACAACACATCGATTGGCGTTTGAAGGAACTTGATAAAAAGTAAATGCGAAACGGAGCAAGCCACCGGCATCTTGCAATGCGCGTCGCCGGGTGCTTAACTATATAACGGCCATTTCTCCTATTTTGCCGCCACTCCGAGCCTTGAAAAAATCCACATGCCAATTTCAGTAACTTGCCCCGGTTGTCTGTCACGATTCACGGTTAGCGATAAGTACGCTGGCAAAACGGGCTCTTGCCCTAAATGCAAAAAGGACCTAGTTGTCCCCGACAAATCTCAGGAGGTGGTCATCCAAGCTCCTGAAGCGGGAGTCAAGGGCGCCAAGGGAGTCGCTGTACTCAAACCCCTCAAGCGAGCGGAATTTAAGCTTTCCAACCAAGAAATCATCATAGGAGCCGTTTTGGCCGTGATTTCCATTGTGCTGGCCATTGTCGCACGCATCGGGTTTTCCGAGCCACCTTGGCTGCTTTCGGCGTTGGGAATCCTTGGTCTCGCTTTCCCCTTAGCATGGGTCGGTTACTCGTTCTTTCATGACGACGAACTGGAAGAATATTCAGGAAAGGAGCGCTCGAGTCGGGTCGGAATCTGTGCTTTGATTTTTTCTGTTACGTGGGGATTTTATTGGTTTTTGGCCTATTACATGGGGAACAAAACATTGGCTGATGTGGATTCAGTCCAGTTTGTGATGTTCTTGGCGGTCATGTTCGTCGGCGGAACGCTGGGGTCATTGGTCGCGATGGAACTAGATTTTGGCCAGGCATTGCTTCATTACGCCATGTATTTTGCTGTAACATTCGTTTTGGCAATGATTGCGGGGGTGCAGATTTCCGAACCACTGTCCGGCGGAAAGACCAAGTCTGACTATCCAACCGTAAATCAACAGCTAAAAGCGCCAGGAAAGGTCCCAACAGCCCCAACAAAGACGAAGTAAAACAAGGATTTTTTAGAATTCTTGCAATCGTTTCGCAGACAAGGCCTAGGGTTCATTGCTCGTTTACTCGCGTTGGTTTAATCTAAACGTTATGCAGGTTGGCTGGTTTTAATCCGCAGTTGACGGCACGGGGTGTCCTTTTTTCACACAGGGTTTGAGGTAGAGTATCGAAATGGCGACCCATAGGCGAATAACTGTTGGCGATAGTGGCGGTGTTTGTGTTGTTCGATTTGTGGACAAGAAAATCGTCGACTCAGGTAGCATCGAACAATTGGGTGAAGAGATGAATTCTCTGGTCACTGTTGATAAACATGGCATGATCCTTCTCAATTTCGATGGAGTGGAGTTCATGTCAAGCGCGGCGCTCAACAAATTGATTTCGCTAAACTCGAAGGTCAAAGCCGCCGCAGGTCGCTTGAAACTGTGTTGTTTGCGGGCTGAAATCAAGGAGGTCTTTACGATCACCAGACTGGATCGCGTTTTCGATCTGAGAAAAACGGAAGCGGACGCAATCGCTGCGTTCAAGCTCTAGGCAATCCACTCGGTGCAAGCATGACGTCTGCTGAAAAACATTGGACTTACGACAAGATATTGCCCAGTGACTTAGATCTCGGGCACGCAGCTATTGAGGAACTCATGGCCGCTTTAGAGGGAGCTGGCTGGGATGGAATGGATTTATTCCGAATCCAGATGGCGATTGAAGAAGCGGTCGTCAACGCAATCGAACACGGCAACAAACGGCAAATCGAAAAAAAAGTTCGTTTGTTGTTTCATGTGACATCCGAAAAAACGACGCTAGAAATTACAGACGAGGGTCCTGGATTCGATCATCGCAATGTTGCGGACCCGACGACAGACGAGCTTCTAGAAAAACCTCGTGGTCGTGGCGTTATGCTCATCCGTGAGTTGATGAATGAAGCGTTCTATAACGAAGTTGGCAATCAAGTAACTATGATCAAGTTTCGATCTGCGGCAGCTGCCGATATTGACTTGTCAGGCATAGAAACACCTGATGCCGATTCGCCTGAATAGGACGTAGGATAGGCTTCCAGCCTGTTTTTTCATTGACAGGCTGGAAGCCTACCCTACGACCAGTCTAGCGCTTTCCTGGCCCATTGATGCTAACTTTTTGTGCTTTTCGAAACATTCTTTCCAAAATGCATGTTAAAATCGGCATTGGCAAGGAGATAAATGCATACGGGTTTTATGCCTTAGTTTGTATTGGGTTTTTTGATTCTATGTCCATACAGGGAGAATTCGATGAAAAGGTGGAAGAGTGGCTTTACGCTAGTGGAATTGTTGGTCGTGATTGCGATCATCGGGATTTTGGTAGGTTTGCTATTGCCGGCGGTGCAAGCTGCACGTGAAGCGGCGCGGCGAATGCAATGCACAAATCAGCTAAAACAGTTTGGTTTGGCGCTTCATACTTATGCGGATACGTATAAGAGGTTTCCGGCAGGTTCGGCAGGTTCGAGCACCGGCAACGGCGCAGCAGCCAACGGAACAGCCAGGGGTAACAACAGCCGAATCAATGCCATGATTGGATTGTTGCCATATGTGGAAGAGAGTGCTCTCTACAACATGATCCAGTCGCCGCAGACTTTCAATGGTGTTGCGTTCCCGGCTGGAGGGGTCGCACCATGGGAAGCAACGTACGACCTTTGGGGTTCACAATTTCAAGTCAAAGGGATGAACTGTCCTTCCGATAGTCCCGTTGGCGACCCGCGAGGTGGGTGATGGGCGAACGGGGCGGCTGCCACAACAAGTTACTCGTTTTGCCATGGCGATCACATGACCGGAGTCAGGGATCAAGGTGCCTATCAACGTCGTGGCATGTTTGGTACTCGAAGTTGGGTTGGATTTGGTGACATCTCTGATGGGACTAGCAATACGATGGCGATCTCCGAGAGATGTTTTCCAAAAGGTGATCGAAGCGTTTTTGGTCATACTGTCCAAAACATGACTGCAAGTCTGCAAGCGAATCCCGCTTTGTGCTTTGCGCAGGCGAATCGGGCAACTCGAGAGTATCTTATTTCGGCAAGCTTATCTCCGTATAGAACTGCAGGAACCAGAGCTTATGATGGGATGCCTATCTACACTGGATTCAATGCAATCTTGCCTCCAAATTCTCCATCCTGTCAAATTGGCGATGTAAATTCGATCGGAGTAATGACAGCTCAAAGTTGGCATTCTGGTGGCGTGAACGTTGTCTTCGCAGACGGTTCAGTTCGGTTCATTAGTGAATCGATCAATGCCGGCAACTCTGGCTCACCGGAAAGCCTTAGTGGACAGAGTCCATACGGTGTTTGGGGCGCTCTTGCAACGATCAACGGCGGTGAAGTAGCAAACGAATCGCAGTGATTTCGCGCTTTTGCAGATTGGTTTTTGCCGTGTAATGCCCCCGAGTTCGACTCGGGGGATTGTTACCGTTCCTCTAGAAATAGATCATAAATGGTACTCACTTTGAGCCGCAACACGCTAGCGTGCGGGCTGGAGGGCTAATAATCATTTGCATCCGGCCCTCATGCTAGCGCATTGAGGCTCAAAATTCGCAAAGTGAGTGCCAATGGGCGTGAAGCCAGGGAGCCTCAGGCTCATTTAATTTACTTTCAGAATCAAAAAAATGAAAAATAATTGCTCTAAAATGTTTCGCCGGATTTTTTGTATCGCCTCCATTTCCCTGGCTGGGTTTTCGTCGGTTGGCTGTACGGGAGGCCAAGCCGAGAATGCCGATTGGCCAAAGCGCTATCCCGCTTCGGGGACAGTGACGTATCAGGGCAAAGCAATCGAAGCTGCTGAAGTAACCTTTACAAGCAGAATCGGGAATTCGACAGGTGCTGGAAAAACCGACAGCTCAGGTAGATTCAAGCTGACAACGCATATCGAAGGGGACGGTGTGGTAGCGGGACCACAAGAGGTTGCGATCCGTCGCGTTAATGTCGTCGACAAGACACCCAAGGATGTCGACGTCTCCGCAGGTGGAGTTGCGCTTCCACCTGAGATTACCTGGATCATTCCAGAGAAATATTCTATTTCCAGCAAGTCAGGACTGACAGCAAACGTCACCGAAGCTGGACCCAATGATTTCAAATTCGATCTGAAGTGAACCCCGAATCAAGTCGACACGCTGGGTCTCAGGGCGTTGGCCTGGAAAGGACTCGTTGCTCTTCGATGGCGATAACGAAGTTTCTATTCGGCCAGGATTGTGTCGACTTGGCAATTGGCTGCCCGCAGACAGTCATTTGGAAAAAAGGACCCGAGCGTTCCGTGGAAAAATAGATGAGCTGGCAATATGGAATCGTGCGTTGACGGAGCGTGAACTTCGCGAACTTGTAGAAGCGGGTCGGCAAAATGTCCTCAAGTTGGAATAAAAATGGACCGCGTAGCAACGGGCTGCTTCCATGCCTCCGGCTTCACGCCGGTGGTTCTGACCATTTACCTAGGGAGACCGTAACCATCCCCCGAGATGAACTCGGCGGCATTTCATCATGCCCCCGGCTTCACGCCGGCGGTTCTGACCATTTACCTAGGGAGACCGTAACCATCCCCCGAGTTGAACTCGGCGGCATTTCATCATGCCTCCGGCTTCACGCTGGCGGTTCTGACTATTTACCTAGGGAGACGGTAACCATCCCCCAAATCCAAGTCAAATGTGACATGCTTCTAGAAGGCTCTCGACCACGAAAGATTGTTCGGTTTTATCCGGCTGGATGGCCCGTGGTCGCGCTCCCGCGCGAAGAACAATACTTTGGTTGGGAATGAACTTCATTTCAGGATTATGATTGCAGTTCGTGCTTAACAATAATCAGTCCAACTTCAAAACAAAATGGGCCTGCTCGACGAGCGCGAGCGACACGGACATCCATGCTTGCGTTTTCGAGAAATACTTGCATCAACTGTTCCGGGTACCACTGTTGATGAGCAATGAGACCTATTCCGTTCCGAGATATGTCTCGTACGATTGCCAGCGTTTGCATATCCTGTCCCGGCATGTGGAACGACTCGGGAGACATGTTGATAACACATTTCCCAAAGCACCTGAATCGTGAAGTGCCTCGCATTTCGAACGGGTTCGTGCTGGTTGGCCCGCGTTGGGAGTTCAGCATCTCACGGAGTCCATCGGTGAGTTGAACACGCATGCTGAGCGACTTTGTCAGTCGCTCAAACGTCGGTGAACGATGTTCGACCAACATTCGAAAACCTCCTTGTCGAAAGATTTGCTAACACCTTCGTTCATGATTTCGAGAGTCTGTTTGTGCGACAGCGATCTTCGATAGGGACGATTACTAGTCATGGCCTCGAACACATCCGCTACCGAGCAAATGCGGCTTACAATGTCGATTTCGCTGCCGCCGATTCCGACGGGGTACCCTTTTCCGTCCAAGCGTTCATGATGTTGATAGGTCATGAGCAATTGATCCGTAGTGACTCCCATCACTTTGGTGAGTTTGCGGAAACCGGTCAGCGGATGTTCTTTGATGGTTCGGAACTCGAATTCATCTAGTTTGCCTGGTTTATTGAGAATCTGCTCGTCAATTTCCAATTTTCCAAGGTCATGCAATAGTCCTCCGGTTGTGATTTCCTCGAGTTTTTCATCTGTGTAGCCCATTTGAGAAGCAAGAAGTGAGCAATAGAATCCAACGTTTGCGGAATGGGTAAAAGTACCGTAGTCATGATGCAGGATTTGACAAAGTTCGGAGCCCGACATCGACTTGTTCGAAGTTAATTGAGCGATATGCGAGCCCAGTGTTTTAGCGGACGTTACGACACTATTCGTTTCGTTGCGACCGAATTCTTCTGAAAGCACGTTTCGAACAACTTCAGACAACAAGGCCGCTTTGTTGCGAATGGAAATTGAATCGTTTTTAAACCATTCGTCGAAGTGACTTCGTAAGTAGTTTTGAAACGTAGAACTGTCGTATTGGCTTATGTAGAGTTTCACGTCAGGTGAAGACGCAAGTCGTTGCAACGCATCGTCCGTGGCCGTTTCGTCCGCAGCTAAAAAGAGAATCTGCTCTTTCGAACCTGTTTGCCACGAATAGACATCGACTCCAACTGGAAATTGGCTGGACAGAGTCAAAGGACTGATCGGAATGAGAGACAGATTGACCATAGGATTATTCGCGACTCAAGGATTGTATGTGCAATGGATCGGAATTTCCTAGGAATGGCTACACAGATTTAATTGTTGAAACCAAAACAAATCCATTCCGGTGCTTCACCAATCATTGCAAATAGAAAATTCGATTCCTTAGTTGTCGCTGAACGGCGGAGGGAAGCTCTTATTTGTATCGGTCAATTGAGTCGAATTGGAATTGTCGATTGTGCTGTCAAGTTGATCTTCAAGTAAAGGCTGGAGATGTTCCATTAACGTCTCGAAGCGAATCTTTACATTGGCTTCGCCCAGGAGTAACTGCTTGACCGCGACCGGAAGGTTCACGGCATACGCAATAATGTCGGTTAAGATTCCTAGGGGAAGCTGTTGGGTAAGCAAATCGGCAAACGTTTTAGAATTTGCGGCATCCTTGGGTATCATCGATCGGAAAACCCCTAACAGCGTCCTTCGATGTTCGTCGGATGATGCTCTAAAATCGTCGGGAAGAAAGTCGAGTATCAACTCAACTCGGGCCTGTCGGAAGCTTGTCGTCACCTCAAGTTCCTCAATGATTTTGGCACGTTGGAGGCCAGCCATCAGGATGTTGTGTCTCCCGTCGTCGGTTGGCGTATGAGAGATGATTCTTCCAATGCATACCGTGTCTCCGAGTATCGGCTTTCCTTGAAACTGATTCTCCCAACCGGGAATCAGAAGCGCCATGGTGATTAGATGATCGGACTCCAACGCCTCGGTTAGCATTTCGCAATATCTTGGTTCAAAAACATGCAAGGCTTGAATGACATGTGGGAATAGAACCAGGTTTGGCAGCGGAAAGAGCCGTACCACGCCGTCAAAGTCTGCCGGAATCCCTGCACTTTCCCAGTGTCCCATGCAACGTCCTAGTTCGAGTTTCCAAATCCAGTCGGCAAATCGCTGCGAGTCAGCGAAAGAGTACGAATTATACACGCTCGACCAGCCCACCCATATGGGAAGTCGTCCAGCTTTTTCCTCATGAAATTCGTTGGTCTTAGGACATAGTCATTTTCGCTACGAGTCCCTCGGCCAAAAGGAAACGATATTTGCAAGCAAGACTAATGTCCCGCCAAGTACTAGTTGTGCAGAAATAATTTCGTTTGGGTATCCGATCTTTGTCTCGATGACTCCCAAAACGCCTGGCAAGAAAAGCGCCCAAGAAGATGCAAACACAGGTTCGCTGCTATAGATGATGGAAGCCTGAACCGCGGTGATTTGCGGTTGGTATTTGTTCATCCCGAGAAACGCGACGACTGAGCAAAAAAGAGCGAGAAAGAGAACGATTCCGATGAATAACGGCGAAAGAAACAGTTTCAACCATGATTGCCATGCATGGCCTGAATGAATTGGCACAGAAGCCAATGCAGTCGTGTGAAGAACGGCAAAAGTTAAAGAAGCGGCAATGGCGACCACAAGAAACATACCAGGTGTTATTGCCGTGGAATTGATTCTCTTTCCGTAGTAATCGACTAGCAATAACTGGCAAGTAAACAGAACAGCCCCCAAAGTCGTCAACGTATCGCCGAGCATCCATTTGCTTGTGGCGTCTGAGGCGATGCCTATTCCCTTAGTATCGACTGCGATGAGGCCGGTAAGAATAGAAACACCCAATAAAGAAATTGCCACGCCAACCAAAACGTTTGAAGAGACGGATTTGCGAAAAAAAATAGCAGAGAAAATAGGGGTAAAGACTGCTGTGAGGCTCGTCAAAAAACCGCTTCGCGAAGCTGGGATGGTTGCCAGTCCTATCACTTGGAGAACAAGTCCCACGTAGAAGAAGAGACCGACATACACTCCTGCTTTCCACTCGGCCCAAGTCGCGCCTCGAACTAAGCTTGGACAAAGTAAGCAAAGTACGGCCAACGAAATCATGAACCGCATCCCTATCATGCCGGAAGAAAAAGCCACGCTAAGCGAACTTGGGACGGAATCATTTTCTAAATTAAAGAAATGTTCCATCTGTAAATTCAACGATTTCATGATGGGAAAAGAGAGTCCCCACAATGCGTTGACACCGACCAACGCCCAGACGGCTACCCATTGCATTGAATTTGATCTTACGGACCCTTCTGCACACATCATGCGAATGCTATTTCCTCAACTTGCCTTGACTGTCTACGATGCAAATTCCCCGGGCCGTTTCAGACCAACTTGGATTCGTCGCGGCCAACGTAATCACCGGGTTCGCTGACGCGGACTCCTGAATGCTTGCAATCCTTTAATCTCGGCAGGAGTTTCAAAATGACTCGAGTTAACAGTATAATTCCACCAACGACAACCTCGGCCAGCACGGCGGCCAACTCGGTGAAAGGAAAAGGTCTGAATGATATCGATCTAACGGACTTTTTAAAACTTATGTTGACCGAATTGCAGAACCAGGACCCCCTGAATCCTACGGACAATGCTGCATTGCTACAACAAGTCGGCGAGTTGCGAGGCATCAGTTCCAACGACCAACTAGTTAGTACTCTTAAGGGGTTCTCGAATACGCAAGAGCTGACGACAGCTAGCAGTCTAATTGGGAAGACTGTGAAGGGCTTGGATAATGCGGCAAAAGAAGTAACTGGCGCAGTTACGAGTGTTTCGGTCAAGATTGACGAAAAAGATCGCAACAAGCGCGAGGTCCAAGTGCATGTAGGAGATCAAATTGTCGATATCAAAAATGTTCGTGAGATCGATAACAAGGCAGTTCCGCCGGCTTAGAGCCAGCTGCGTTTAGCATGCATTGCAACAATGATGGCATGCCTTCCGATTCTTGTGAACACAGTTCAATGTTGTTTAACGAGTTCGCGAAGGCAGGTTAGTTATGGGCTTGGCATCATCTCTCAGTACAGCGTTAACCGGAATGAGCGGTGCTGAAAAGCAAATCGACGTTTTGGGAAACAACCTTGCCAACTCTCAAACGGTGGGTTTTAAGGCCTCGGAAGTGGTGTTCGCGAATCAATTCTTGCAAACGCTTTCTCTCGGTTCGTCGCCGACGACCGGCAATGGCGGAACGAATCCACGCCAAACTGGACTTGGCGTGCAAGTCGCAGCAATCAATCCGAACTTCACCCAAGGGACTATCGAGATTAGTTCATCTCCATCGGACCTAGCGATCCAGGGGGACGGGTTTTTCCAAGTGGCGGGAGGGCAAGGGGAAAAACTCTTTACCCGAAATGGAATATTCAAGCTCAATAGTGCCAATGAGCTGGTAACGTCGACCGGCAACCGATTGCTCGGGTTCGGTATCGACGACCAGTTCAACATCCAAACCACGCAGCTCGCGTCACTGACCATTCCGCTTGGTACAGAAGCAGTCGCAAAGGCGACAAACAATGTCACGCTCGAGGGGACACTTACGGCAAAGGGTGATATTTCTGACACCTCACGGGTCATTCAGAGTTCTATTCTGGGGGATGGACAAGTCCCTCGTCCAACCGGCACGGGAGTCACCGTCAGTAGTTCGTCGGTTCCAACATTGACAGGCGTCACCACGAACAATTCGGAGGGGGCTGGCGGGACACATGCAGAGGGCTCGGTGTATCAGTATCGATTTACCTATGTAGACAGCAGTGGAACCGAGAGCCTTCCAACATCGGCATTGAGTGTCACGGTTCCAGTTGGCAACGGGAATGCGGATAACACGATTTCGATCAACCTACCGTCTGCTAACGCCCAATACTCTCAAGTAAGAGTCTATAGGACCGCGACGAACGGAAGCGCGTTCTTTCAAGTTGGTTCCGGCGCAGGAGGATCGACATTTGTGGACAACAATACCGCGGCACTCACGGTGCCCCTGCAAGCCACGGGCTTGAATGGCAACTACTCCTATATGATCACGTATTACAAAGCCGGAGAGCCAGAATCTCGTCCCTCTCCGTTGCTCGGGCCCCAAAATGTCGTCGATGGTCGAGTACTATTAGGCAATTTTCCAGCACCACCTGTTCCTCCGCCAACCGGTGGTTTTCCAGCTTACGACCAAGTTCGAATCTACCGGAATGTGGCAAACGATCCCAATTCCTTCTATCTCGTTGACACGGTTGCACCGACGGCAAAGTACACCGACGGAAAAACCGATGCCGAGATTAGCAATCTAACTACAATTGGAAACAAAACCGTCAATCTGGACGGTCCGACTGTCGACAGCAATACGCTGCTAGTCAACATCACGCGACGAGATGGCTTTGAATACCAGAAGCCTTTTGTTGTCGGTGAGCTTTCTTTCAAGGGTCGTAAAGGTGGGCGATTGCTTGAAGAAAAGACTTTCAATATTACAGCCACCTCAACAGTTCAAGACTTAATGGGATTCATGAAAGACTCCGTTGGAATCGTCAGCGACAGCGGGGACGCTACCCACCCTGTTGTCGCTTCAAAGAATCTCATCCCGGGCGAAAGCGGATTCCTGCAGCCGAACACTTATCTGTCAACTGGCGCCATCCGTTTGGTTAGCAATACAGGTACCGACAACGCACTTGGAATCGACCTTACGAGCTTCCGTATTCGCGAAGCCAACGGAACGATTTCAACACCGAACCTTGGATTTGGGACAATTCAAGAGGCCAAGGGCCAGAGCGCGGTTACAGACTTCATTGCTTACGACTCGCTTGGCTTACCGATTCGCATGCGATTAACCGCTACACTTGAGGAACGCACTGACCAGCAATTGGTCTATCGATGGTATGCCGACAGTTCTGACAACGCAGTCCGTGGGAGCACTGACATCGCAGTTGGGACCGGATTGATTTACTTCGATGGGAATGGCAACTATGTTTCATCGACCAGCTCAACAGTCGCAGTTGATCGAAGTGGATTGCCTAGCACGAAACCATTGCAATTCGAATTAGATTTCAAACAACTTTCGGGTTTAGCAGCCGATCGGGCAACGCTTGCTGCCTCCCGTCAAGATGGTTCGCCGCCGGGAGTGTTGACGAGCTACGTGATAGGCGAAGAAGGAACAATTCGAGGGGTCTTTAGCAACGGCATCTCTCGTGACCTCGGTCAAATCCGATTGGCGCGATTTTCTAATCCCGGCGGCTTAGAACAGCGTGGGCAGAATTTGTATGCGCAGGGAATCAATACCGGACTTCCCATCGAAGCTCGTCCGTCTGAAAACGGTTTGGGATCCTTGTCCGCAGGTGCTCTCGAGCTCTCCAACACAGACGTTGGGGGAGACTTAGTAACGCTTGTGCTCGCGAGCACTATGTACCGAAGCAATGCTAGAGTCATTACTGCAACGCAACAGCTTTTTGACGAACTGCTCAACTTGCGGCGTTAGGCGGTAATCAATTGCCGAAGGTGTGAGCGGCAAGGCGCTAGCCGCCGGTTTTTCGCTCGACACCGGCGGCTAGCGCCATGCCGCTCACATCGCCGCCACGCCTTCGGCGAATGTTTACGATAGGCGAGCTTGGTGAGAGGTTTGAATGACAAGTGCGCCCAGGCACTAGCACTCTCGATACGTCCACAAACGAAAAAGCCCCACTCAACTTAGATTGGTCACGCCCGATATCCAATCTTAGGCCAAGTGGGGCAAGTTTGATCGCGATTCAATTCGAACAACTTGTTCGCTTCTACATTCTAACTGTAACCGATATTTTTGCTCCGTGCTGCTTTATCAACGAAATTTTTCGGGGCGAATTTCTCTACCTTTTGTTCTGTTTTTAGCTTTGGCCGCCAGACAAGTGCAAGAAACCGGAAGTTCCTTCCGGTTTCTTGGATTGAGCCTGAGGCGCTAGCCGAGCCACGCCGCAGGAAATCGGCTAGCGCCTCAGGCTCAATAGACTTCAATCTAGTGGAAGGAACTTAAGAGTTTTGGCACTAGTGCAAAACTAAAAAAAGGTCCCATCTATTGTTACTCCATTGAGGAAGGTACTAGAATTGAACCTGCATTTGCTATCGGGTTATAGTTTTGAAATGAACGGGTGGAAGTATGGTTAGAGACATTCCCATAATCGCGTGCTTGCAATGTGTGGTTCTGCTGTCTTTGGTTGCAATCACCGGTCCTTTCGAGGTAAGCGGACAGGATTCCAAGCCACAAGGCACAGAATGGCAACCACTACAGATCCCGATTACAAACGATATTGCGCAGTTAGAACTCTTTCTCGACGAAACCAAGAAACGACAGCCCGTCAAACCGGAACAGTACATTGAAATGCAACGTGTTTTGCGGGAAGTGGCAAAGAAAATTGTCGAATCCGTTTCGGATCGCAAGTCAGCAGTTTTCCGAAAAGCCGAGGCTGAATTTGTAAATGCGTCCGTTATGTTGCTTGGAAACGAGGGGCCAGATGCGCAGCGAAAAACGATCGAGCGGTTTCAAGATTATCTTCAAAAGCGAGAAAAGATTGAGTTCAACGATATTCAGATGGCAATACTGGCCGGCCAAAATATGGAACAGTTGGTCGATACTAGCTTGGCCAAAGAGGCCTACCGGTCATTCGCCGGGATCTTTCGAAATAAAGCCGACTCAAGCTTGGCGGATATCATTTCGTTGCTGGAAGCAAATGCGAATCGATTGGATTTGCCTGGGAAAGAACTGAAATTAGTCGGCACGGATTTTTCAGGCAAAGACTTTGACCTTGTTTCTCTGCGAAACAAGTTCGTGCTTGTCTACTTTTGGTCGTCGACAACGCGTGCTTGCGAACAAGAGCATCCCTATATGCTTTCTGTCTATAACAAGTACAGGGACAGGGGATTTGAGATAGTAGGAATTGGCTTGGACGAAAAAAAGGACGAAGCGCAAGCGTTTCTTGCAAGGCTCATGATCCCGTGGATCAATCTTTGGGAATCACGCAAAAAGGGCGTTTCAAAAGTGATGGAATCGTATGGAGTAAGTGCGATTCCAACGGTTTTCTTGGTCGATCGAGAGGGTAAGGTGATTACGATCGAAGCTAGAGGCCTGTTGTTAGGCAAGGCGCTCGAGAAATTGTTACCCGACGCGCCCATTGGCGAAGTAGCCAAGGGGAACGAACCAAACAAGAAATAATGTTTTTGGACGCTTCTCTCTGAACGCAACGGGTGCAACTCTTGCGAAAGCAATCGTTTTCGTTGGCTTTACGCCCAAAGGCACTCGCTTTGTAAATTGGCACTCGCTTTGTAAATTTTGAGCCTCAATGCGCTAGCATGAGGGCCATATTTGCTCATAGCATTCACTTTGTAATTTCTTTGCATGGGGGCCGGATTTGCAAGTGATTACTAGCCTCCCAGCCCGCACGCTAGCGCGTTGCGGCTCAAAGTGAGTGCCATCTGGCTTTACGTCAGTGGGACGGGTCATTGTGCTGCGATGATCGTAAATAGCCAACCAGTCATGGGACCGCTGGCACAAGGCACAAGGCCATTGGTGCCCTTGCGCATGATGCTACTTCTTTTTCTCGGCTTGCTTAGAAGTTAAATCAAACGTGAACTGATTTGTTTTGCCCGACTTAACTTCTGCAGTCAGTCCCGACTTTTTTACGTCCATATAACTTAATGGAATTCGTGGCTTTCCTGGCGAAAAACTACCGTTAGGCTGAACCGATCCGAGCTCCTCGATCCACGATTGGACTAAGACGGTGTAGCTGCCTGGCTGAACTCCCGTTTGCTCGCCAGACTCACTTAGCGAGAAGTTTCCATTGACGATTTTTCCGACTCCGGCAGCGCCTTTGTCTCCACTGAAAACGACACTACCATCCTCCAGTGGTTTACCATCGAAAGTGACGACACCATTGACTGGAACTCTTCCGCCATTGTCTCCACATCCGGAAAACAAAAGCAGTACCGCAATTGATACTGCTAACCACTTAAAGCTCATCTATTCGATCCTAAAAGAGTCGTTGTGTTACTAAGCCAATTACGTTTCTGAGCATGGGGCTATTCCACATTTTGGATCACTTGGCCATCGGCGCGATCCCCTAATAGGCAATAAGTCGGGTAGTCAATGGATTCAGAAATAAATCGCACGGACCCATCAGCAAAAACAAATTGAACACCACCGGTGTGGTAGCTCGCGTGCCCTTGTGCATTTAGCCAACTTACTGTTTTTGTTTTTTCGGCATTTTTCAAAAACGTGCTATTGAGCTTCAACGAGTACAAAGTCGTCGGAACATTCCACGTCCAGAGACCGCCAAACTCAGAATAGTGTGGCTTCGTTTCTCCCATCATGATGGTATTGCTTGTGCCGTCCGGAATGTTTTGGAAACCAAAACTAGCCGGGCCTCGCGCAAACATACCTCGCACAGCGCCAGGGTTGGTGTGTACGCAAGTCCAGCCTCCATTGATTCCCCCATCGGCATTTAAGCAAAAGCTGGGAGACGCTACCGTACAGTCGCGAGTATTGACCATCGTATTATTCATTGAGCCACCGCTGAATCGATACATTCCTTCCTGTACTGGACCGCCGAAACCGGCAAATGCTACACCGTCTGCACGTAGTCCGGTTCCCGCCAGCGCATTGCTCGGACAAGTGAACGCTGGAATAAACTTGCCAGTAAGCAATGTTCGATTGGCTGCACCTGAATCGATCGCTTGATTGACGTTGACTTGACTCAAAAGGTTTCCGAGTTCGAGATACGGGAGCAACAGAATATTCCCGCTCTGGTGTGGATTTCCAATGGTCGCAAAATCGCCGCACTGGGCGATCGAGTCAACGAAATTACTTGCGTAAGGCGTTTTCTTGAAAGTGCCCATGTAGTTTTGCAACGCTAGCCCCAATTGTTTCAAATTGTTCGAGCATTGCATCCTTCGAGCTGCTTCACGGGCCGCCTGCACGGCCGGCAACAACAAGCCAACTAGGATTCCAATAATCGCAATAACGACCAGCAACTCAACGAGTGTAAAACCTCGCGACTTGCGCACCTGTGCAACGTGATTCATTTTTTCTCCAAAAGGTATAAGTAACTTTCTCGCTTCGACCAGTACCAAATAGCTTACACAGCAATGACAGACAGGATACCGCAAATCGATCTTAATGCATGATTTTTCGCGATAGTCGCAAAAAACCAAGGACCTAGACCTAGTGGTCTGTTACACCTTAATTTTAGGGTAGCGGAACTCGCCAAGAGTTTCGGCGTCCCTTATCTATCACCGAAAGTCTTGGCGACTTCCGCTACGGCTTGACCCTCATTTTTAGCTGTGCTAGATCGGATCTTTTGTGATTTTCGCGGTTAACAGCCCAGACTATTTCTGCATTCCATCCAGCCGGGTCAAGCATCGATCGATCCGAGTAAGAGTCTCTTCTTTGCCCAAGATCTCGAAGTAGTCGAATATTCCAAGGCCGTTCGATTTGCCAGTCACTGCAATTCGCAATGCGCTGATGCAAACTCCAAGTTTGATTCCTCGCTGTTCGACAAATTGCTTAAGTTTCGGTTCGAGCGTGTCATGAGTCAGCGAATCCGCTGCCGCCAGAATACCGCGAAAGTCGCGAAGCGCCGAAATCGCCTGCTCGTCGCTGGCCAATCGCTTCTGAAACGCTTCCTGGTCAATGACCAAGTTTTCCGCCGATACGAAGAGTTCGTCGAACTGCAAGACGTCGCCCGCGACCTTGATTCGATCTCCGGCCGCTTGCATGATCTTGCTCAATCGATCCGCAACAGCACACGGTGGTGGGTCGGCGACCAAGCCTGCCTTTTGCAGATAAGGCAAGACCATCGCAACCTTCTTTTTAAGTTCGAGGTTGTTCATCCAACGGGTCTGAAACGCAACCAGTTTTTGCGGATCGAACGAGGCAGGGGCTTTGTTTACTCGCTCCAAAGTAAAGTGCTTAACCGCGTCCTCCAAAGTAAAGTGTTCGGTACTGTCGTCGAGCGACCAGCCCAGTAGGAGCAAGTAATTCAAAATAGCGCCTGGCAAGAAGCCTGTTTCGCGATAGAAATCAACCACGACAGGATTAAACGTTTCCTTGGCCACTTGAAGCCTAGCTCGCTCTGCAATGGTTTCACCCAATTGATTCAATGCAGCGAAGTCTTTCTGTTTCAGATATTTGTCTAATTTTCTTTTGCTCAGTTTGGCTGTCCCACCCGGTTCGGCGACGTAAGGCAAGTGCGCGTAGATCGGTAACGGATAGCCGAGACTTTGAGCGATAAAAATTTGCCTAGGTGTATTTGGTAGATGCTCCACCGCTCGAACGACATGCGTAATTTGAAAATCGAAATCGTCGACAACGCTTGCCAAATGATACAGGCAAGTGCCGTCGCCACGCTGCACGACATGATCCTGCTCGTCAGACCATTCGAAGGAGCAATCGCCTCGAACCATATCGTGGAACCGGCACTGACCAGTTCGAGGCATCTTCAAACGCACGACTGCTTGTCTCCCTTCGGATTCAAAGGCCGCCTTCTTTTCGGGAGTATCGGCCATGAAGCGTCGATCGTAGATGTAGGCCTTGCCGTCTTTTTTTGCTTGCTCCTTTTGAGCTTCCAATTCCTCGGGCTTTGCAAAGTCGACGTAAGCGTGGCCAGTTCCCAAGAGCTTGCCTGCCGCCGCCTGATAGCTGGCGGAGCGCTCCGATTGAAAATAGGGTGCAAAGGGGCCGCCGACTTCTGGTCCTTCGTCCCAGTTTAGTCCAAGCCATTTGAATCCGTCCAAAATGGGCTGTAGAGCCGCCTCCATGTTGCGATTTTGATCGGTATCGTCAATTCGAAGAAGGAATTGACCACCCGCTTGTTTTGCTAGCAGATAGTTAAACAAAGCTGTCCGAACACCTCCGATGTGAAGGTATCCAGTTGGGCTCGGGGCAAAGCGAGTACGAATCGTCATCAGTTATCGACTTGAAAGGGAATAGAAGAAATGGCAGGGTTGGACCGAATTAGCTGTCAAGGTAACATGATGAACCGAATTCGTCACGCGGCCACGTAGGTCCGGCTGTCCTCAGCCAGACAACAACAAGGTAAATTCATGATACGAAAAGCATTGGTTGCCGTTTCTCTTTTGCTGATCGGACTTTGTCTCGGGTGGGCATTTCAAGGTATCGGTATTGGCCGTCATGCAATTGCCGAACCTCAGCGAGAAGGATTTCCACTCGTTGGCCAGCTGCAGAATAATCAACAGCCTGCGGGAGTCCAGCAAGTCCAACCATTCAATCTACAGGGGCCGAACGTTGCAAATTTCCCAATGCAGGGCATGGTCTTTCCTGATGGCTTTGTGCCAATGACTAGCGAGGAAGCGATTAACGTTTCCGTCTACGATCGAACCAATCGAAGTGTCGTAAACATCTCGACCAACTCCGTACGACCTGAATCCATCTTTAGCCTTACCGAAATTGAGGGAAGCGGAAGCGGAAGTGTTATTGATCAGCAAGGGCACATTTTGACTAACTTCCATGTAATTGATGCTGCAAAGCAAATAAGTGTCAAGCTTTTCAATACCGACTCTTTTTCCGCCGAGTTGGTTGGGCAAGACCCGGACAACGACATCGCGGTCTTGAAAATCAACGCGCCAGATTCGCTGCTCTTTCCACTGCGATGGGGTGATTCATCCAATCTGCGCGTGGGACAACATATTATCGCTATCGGTAATCCGTTTGGGCTTGAGAGGACCATGAGCACTGGAGTTATTTCCAGCCTTAATCGCACAATCAAATCCAAGACTAGCCGAAAGATTCAGTCGATCATTCAAATTGACGCTGCACTCAATCAAGGCAATTCTGGAGGGCCACTCCTTAACTCTCGAGGTGAGTTGATCGGAATGAACATGGCGATCGCGACTCGAAGTGGCGACAACGCGGGTATCGGATTCTCGATCCCCATCAACACAATTCGTCGCGTTGTTCCTCAGCTTATAGCCACCGGGCGTGTTCAACGGCCAACGATTGGGATCATGCAAGTCTTCGAAACGGAAAAGGGTTTGCTCGTGGTGGTACTTACGCCCAACGGTCCGGCAGAGAAGGCTGGAATACGCGGTTCGAAAATTGTGCGCAAAAAGGTGCAGCGTGGCTTGTTCGTTTTTGAACACGACGATATCGATCATAGCCAATCGGACTTGATCGTTGGCATCGACGGCAAAAGGGTAAAGCAATCCGACGATTTGTTGACCGCAATCGAGGCGAAAAAACCTGGCGATCAAGTCTATTTGAATGTGGTTCGCAACGGTCAGATTATTCAGGTGCCGGTGATCCTTGGAAATAGCGAATGAACAACCCAGACTACCTAGATTCTCTTACGGGTAGCGGCTTTCATGCTGTATTCTGTCGGCCTGATCCTTGCGGGAAACCCGCCAACCCTGCACCCTTCCCTTTAAGCAATGCACTTGTTTCAAACCTTTCCGCAGACATCTCGAACGATGCGACAGGTTGTTGCTTGCATTCAATTGGCGTTCGTAATCGGGTTTTCTGGCTGTGGAACGACAAAATCGTTTACGGCTACGGAACAACTGCTCATGTCGGATGCCGTTGATTCGACCCTCAATAAATTAGACTTTCAAGCGCTCTCTGGATACAAGGTTTTCCTCGACACACAATATGTTGTGGGTGCTGGCAAGGTGATCCCTGGCGTTGCCATGCCGGTCAATTTGGTCAATTCTGATTATGTTATTAGTGGCTTACGACAACAGCTGACTGCTGCTGGCTGTATGTTGATGGATACAAAGGATCAGGCGGATATCATTTGCGAAGCCCGATGTGGTGCATTGGGGACCGATGGCCATAGCATGATCTACGGTCTGCCGGCGAACAATTTTCTAAGCAGTGCCTCATCTGTCATACCAGGAACGCCTGCCCTTCCGACGATTCCAGAGATTTCCGTTGCGAAACGAGACATGAAAAGCGCGGCGGCTAAAGTGTCCGTCTTTGCTTACGACCGAGAAACTCGCGAACCATTGTGGCAATCGGGAATCGCTCAAGCGGGGAGCAGCGCTCGCGACACATGGATACTAGGTATCGGTCCAATCCAGTATGGAACGATCTACAATGGAACTCGATTTGCAGGAAAGCGTTTTCGAAAATTCGGAGTCAGCATAGATGATACTCATAGCATGCCGCAATCGAACGGAATCGATCATCGAAGAAATTATCTTTTTGCAAACAAGGTATTCAACAAAACGATTCCTGAGGAAGCCTATGCGGGAACGGTGCCTGAAGCCAACGGAGCGTTTAAGACCAAGGTGAGCGATCTTCCAAAGGGCGGGACTGTTCGATAAAAAGATTGGCTCAATATTAGGTAAACATTTTCGAAGCAGTGAGCGGCAAGGCGCTAGCCGCCGTTTTTCCGCACGACACCGGCGGCTAGCGCCATGCCGCTCACATCGCCGGCACGCCTTTGGCGAAGGTTTACAATATGAGCCGCAACGCGCTAGCGTGCGGGCTGGAAGGCTGACGCTAAGCGGCTCGCTTCAGGGCAGATTGTTCGATGGCCGTAGCTGGTATCGCTACCTGTTGCAATGAACCACATTGAATCGTTGTTGCAAAAATGGTTGACTTCGAATGACAAAGTCGTGGCAACCAATAACTGATTGCTATTCCTTGTGAGCTCTCGACGCCCCAACCGCCATCGATAATAATGAGGTCACTCGGCATTACCGTGTGTGCGACACGAGTCAAAGTATTAGTCGGTTCACCTGGAATCAAGTGTGCTTTGACCCCATATTCGGCCAGCATTTTATGCGCGGCCTTTAGACTCAAGTGTGGAACGCCAGGACTCGCTGATTCAAAGGGATCAACTCCGACGTATCGAATTTGCGTGGCACCATCCGGCAGTGTGCAAAGAGGCAGAACCTTTTTTATCCGCTCGCCGGAACCTATTCCAATCTCCAACACGGATGCAATCGGATTCTCGATTACGTGGAGGAACAGTGCACGCTCCGTTGTGGGCTTCGAGAAATAGCGCCAGTAGAGACGTTGGACCCAACTCAACTGAGGCATGATTCGATTCTCCGGTGCACGCGAGACTAAAGATTCGGCTAAGAAAGATCAAAAGAGCCGCAGCTGATACCGGAATTCTGCATCCGTGCATTATTCCAGTATCCAAACGGCAAAAACAATCTCTCCATTGAATGCAGATTCTGCTTCACTCGCATCCGTGCTCGGAGCGGATTCCGCTGGAGAAAAGGAGCAAGCGGAAGAATCTTCTTCAACATGCCTACTTACTCTTTCGGCGCTGAAAGGGATGCGAATTGATATCTGGCACAAACAGCGGTTTCTCTTATGCAGACTACCTATTGTAGCAGTCGAATCGATTGTGCTAGCAATTGCAGACTAAGAGTTTCTGGTTCGTTGCATGTATTTTGTAGCGGATCTCAGCCGTGACCTAGTCTTTCGAATGCAGGTCCTGCCTGCCGGGCAGGACTTCGATCACGTAAACTTTCGCCGAAGGTGTGAGCGACAAGGCGCTAGCCGAAGTTTTTTCGCACGACACCGGCGGCTAGCGCCATGCCGCTCACATCGCCGCCAGTCCTTCGGCGAATGTTTACTCGATCACAGCGTTCGACCGCGCAAAAAATCGTTGCGATCTTTTGAGCTACAGAGCCCCGCGGGCGGGACCTACTTCTACAGTCAAATGAAACCTTCCAAAATCCAACAAATGACAAGCAAAGTCAGCCCCAGCTTTCCGCGCGTTCGTGATCGAACACCTGCGGACTCAGCTTGGGCACATCGTCCGTTTTGGGAACAATGCGAGCGACGCCTTGCTTTGTCGGCCATGCCATGGATGCCGTTGGGAATCGGTCCACAGGAAGCGACTTGCAATTCGTTCGAGTACGACACGTACCATTCCAACGAACTTGTAGCGAACCCAGCATTCGCCCAACCTGTCGAGTCAATCGTCTCACCCCCTATCGAACAACACCTGAGCGAAGCGCATTCGCAAACGGGTTGGAATCAAGTTCATTCGCAGTTTGGAC
Source organism: Pirellula sp. (assembly GCA_043744075.1). Taxonomy (GTDB): domain Bacteria; phylum Planctomycetota; class Planctomycetia; order Pirellulales; family Pirellulaceae; genus JBKCUI01. Next base: position 70,846 of record JAYTVL010000527.1, read on the forward strand.
TGACCGGTAAGGGCCAGACAGTCGCGGTCATCGACAGCGGAATTGCGTTTGATCATGTGGCGTTGGGTAAAGGGTATGGGCCAGGGTACAAAGTGGTTGGAGGCTGGGACTTTGCAGAGAACGACGCGCGTCCCTACGATGACGCCCCGGCCGGCTTTCACGGTACACATGTTTCTGGAATCATTGGGGCCAACGACGGAGTTCATCTGGGAGTCGCTCCCAACGTCGATTTGGTTGCTCTGCGAGTATTTACGGATGCAGGCAAAGGGGACTTAGCTTGGACCGAAAGCGCGCTCAAATGGGTCCATGAAAACCGTACCAACTTCGCAAACCCGATCACGACAGTGAACCTATCACTCGGCTCGGCATGGAACTCAAGTAGCGTGCCTGCATGGGGAACGCTTGAGGATGAATTCGCACAACTGCAACGGGACGGAATTGTTGTTGTTGCGTCTGCGGGAAATTCTTTCCAACAATACAAGACGCCAGGTCTGTCCTACCCTGCCGCAAGTCCATACGTCATTCCTGTAGCGAGTATCGACGCAAATGGACAACTCAGCGATTTCAGTCAACGCGATTCGCGATCTATAGCTGCACCAGGTCGATCCATTGAAAGTACGGTTCCGGACTATTTTTATGGTAAGGACGGAATTTCAAATGATTGGTCAACGGCTAGCGGTACCAGCATGGCTGCGCCGTATGTTGCTGGCGCAAGTGTTCTTGTTCGCGAGGCGATGGAATTGGTTGGCATGCAAAACATCACTGCCCAATCGATCTACGAACATTTAAGATCGACCGCGAATTCAGTCTGGGACAATGTCACCAATCAAAACTACCAGTCGTTGGATCTTGATCGGGCAATTGAAAGCCTACTGCCAAAAGATACCGTCGGCGATTCCTTGGCAACAGGGCAGCAAGTTTCAATTCAGAACAACTGGCAAAATGACGGATGGATCAACTCACTTGTTGATCGCGACGTCTACCGACTTGCTCCAACACATGACGGTACGGTCTCTTTACAAATTGGAAGTGAAACGATCGACGATGCTCTGTTTCACGTTATTCGCAGCGGGCAAGAAACGGCAATTCAAGCTACAAACGGGCGATTGTCGTTCTCAGTACACGCTGGAGAATCGATTGGATTGAGCATCGAGGACCATGATGCAATCGGTTCGTACCAACTTAATTGGGCGTTTGCAGCGAGCTCTTCTGGCGGTGGCGGTACTGGCGGTGGCGGAGTCGACCCCGTAATCCCGACCAATGTTATCGATCTTGGATCGGTCGACCTCCTTGAACAGACGCTCAGTGGTGCATCGAGGTACAAACTGACAGCCGAACACACCGGACTACTAACTGTTGTCGTGGATGCCGGTCAGCAAGCATCTGGTTCCCTGCAAGTGTTAACGCCCTCGGTCTCAAACGGCAGGCTAATTGACTCCATTGTAGAAGCCAATCAGTGGCGAATCGATCTCAATGTTACAGAGGGGCAAAGCATCGAGTTCGTGCTTCCAGGGGCGATAAACCGCAGTGCGCATGTCGTCAATCTGCTTGAACAACAAGGTACCGCACTCAAAATTCACGGAACGGATTCCGCGGACAGCTTCAAGGTTGATCTCAGCAACGGGATTGTCGCAAACATTGCCGGGATAGCTTACAAAATCGACATTAATGCGACTAAAAGCATCGAGTTAGATGGTCAACAAAACAATGATTCGCTAACAATTATCGGGTCCAGCGAAGCCGAGAAAGTAGAATTACGACCCGGTCTCGCAACTTTGGAGAGTTCGCGGCTAACCCTTCGAGCTATGCACTTTGAGAACGTGCAGTTTCTTGGTGGCGGCGGTCCCGATCGGGCTTACATGTACGACGATGCGACCGACGATCGATTAAACATTTGGCCGAACAAGGCAGAATTGACTGGGGTTGGATATGCGTTTAGTGTCGATCAGGTAGAACGCATTTTCGTCCACGCAGTTCAAGGGGGCGACGACCAAGCTTTTGTGTTCGACTCCATTGGCAACGACAGTCTGAGCGTACGTCCACAATTTACGAGCTTAGGCGGCTCGGGGTTTTTCAACTATATCGCCGGCTTCGAACGTGTCTTTGCCTACGCTTCAGCTGGCGGGACGGATAACGCAATGCTTTACGATTCTGTCGGCAACGATTTGTTTAGCACTAGCGGCGACGTCACCTCGATTGTCGGACCTGGATTCTCAACCTTCGCGCGAGGCTTTGAAAATGTAGAAGCGTTCTCGACCGCAGGTGGTGTCGACCGGGCAACAATTCATGCGCCCGTTGGTGGAAAATTAACGTTGGGTGCAGACTACGTTGGAATGCAAGATGCAACTCGATCCAGCATTGCTAGGAGCTTCGAAAAGGTCGAAACTTTCATGGCAGGCCAATCGGTCCCGACATCTTTCGTTACCGCCGCCCTTTCCGCAAATGACGCATTGTTGTCAGAGACTGATGACACGAACGCCTTTGTTTCAATGCAAGCGGTTTCGCATTTAGCCGATACCTCTGGCTCGGTTCCAAAGTCTGCGGCGACGGTCGCTTCTTCAACCAGCAATAGCCTGAGTGAATCGGTGCTAGAGAGTCTCGACTGGATTAATAACTTGGTCGATCAAGAAATTCAATTGCAACGAAGCGGGGTGAACGCGCTCGCACAATCTCTCGCGGCAATCATTCTCGACGAAGGAACCAATTCACTTGATCTCTCATGGACGGAAACAGGAAAAGAGCGAAGCGTACTTGATGAAATCTTCGCGAAACACGCATAGCATCTTTTGATGCGAGTGGCGCAAACAAACAGACCAAGTGGCATGGGCGTCCCGCCCATGTTTTGACGGGCGAGACGCCCGTTCCACTAGACTGCTGCTCCAGGAAGTCGAACGGATAGTAACGTGACCATAGGCGACATGATCTTCAGGACGTATCGTGACACATAAAGATAGAGCAAGGACGTCAGAAATCCCGCTATGCGAATCGGCGACTTTGATCTGCGACACAGGCGGTCTTGTTTTGATAGAAATGCGAAAGCGAAAAGTTTACATATAGAATTCAAATGAAATATACGCTTTGTCGTCCAAATGTAACGAAGACTCTAGATTTACCTTTCGAATCTATTAATACGTTTGTAACCAAATTCAAAAAACACCGATGAATTTTGTCTTTAACACTTCCAGAACCGGGACTCGCTTAGGATACTAGAGTTCGTGATTTCCAGGTGTAGTGCGCAAGTCTTTCCCGTGTTTATTGAGTTTCAAGATAAGATGATAGATAAAAATCGTCCAAAAGCAAAGGCAAATCAGTACTCCCCGATGGTGGAACGATTGGAAGTAGATGCGTTAAAGATGCTGCGGCGCCATTGGGTGATTCTGCTAGCATGTTTGGTCTTAGGGTGGGCAGCCGCGGCAGCTTACTACGTTGCGACACCGCCGACATATGAATCGCAAGCCAATTTGCTCTTGATGCCGAAAAATGCAGGTTTGTCATCACGAGGTATGGAGAGTTCCCGCGATGTTAATTCAACGTTGTCTGACGATTTGCTCGCTACCCACATGATGTTGATTCAGAGTAGCTCGATTGTAAAAGAAGGGCTTAGAAAGGCTGATTTATTGGAATTACCGAGTCTGGTGGAATCGATGTCCAAGAAAGACCGCACGACATCGGAATATGTCATAGGTAAGCTCTACGTTTCGCGAGGGGGCGAGGGTAAAGCAAAAAGCGCACAAGTTCTAAAGGTTGCTTTTCGGCACGGGAACGCTGAAGACGCAAAGAAGGTTGTCACCGCAATCGTGGATGAGTTCCGCCAATTCATCGACAAAAAGTACGCTGACGTCAACCAATCCGCTGCCGAACTGATTGAGAAGGCTCAGGGCCAATTGAAGAGCGATTTAGAGATAGCAGAATCTAGTTTTCGAACCTTCCGGGAGGACGCTCCGATGTTATGGAATGGCGATAAAAGTACCAACGTTTTTCGAACCGAGTACGAACAAATTGAGTCTTCGCTGACAGACTTGCGAATGCATCGAACCGAATTAGAGTCAAGGCAAAAGTTGGTAGAATCTCAACTCAAAATGATTCACAACCAAGGCGGAAGCGACATAGAAAAACTTGCATTAATTGACGAAAAAAGCGCTGAACGCATTAGGATCTTTTTGGAGATCTTTGCCGGAAAAGCAGAATCGCAGCTTTTTCAATCAAATCAACCGGCGCGTTTGGAGGCAGCACGCGGGGAATACGAGGGTTTGCTCAAACTGAAGTCCCGTCTTCAGTCTCTCATTGCTGACTTCGGAGACGAGCAACCGGAGGTCCGTTCGTTGAAAGCGGAGATAAAAACGATTGAAGAGTTTCTCAAGCAAAGGTCCCCAAAACTTCAAATTACATCATCCGACGAAGTACTGACGGCGAGTATGTTGGTTGACGCTTACGTTTCCCTACTTCATCACGATATCGAAGCCCTTAGTGATCGGGAGCAGATGTTGGTTGAGAGCAGTCAAGAAGCAGAAAACGAAGCTAAAGAACTTGTCCAATATGAACTTCAAGGGGAAACTTTGCGATTAGCTGTTGACCGTCAAAAAGTCCTTTTCGATGCGACGGTAGACCGTTTGAGAGAAATCAACTTGGCCAAGGAATTTGGTGGATTTGTCAATGAATTGATTCTGGAGCCCGAAATTGGCGAAGAAGTCTCGCCAAAAATTTCCATATGTGGCCTGCTTGGTACGATGGGAGGTCTTCTTTTAGGTTGCATGGGCGCGTTTGTGTCGGAAATCCGGGATAGATCGATCCGAACAGTTGGCGATGTCGAAAAAATCTCTGGCGTACCTAACGTCTCATTTGTTCCTCTTTTTGAAATCCAAAAGCAGCGAAAATCACTTCAAGCGATTGCGGCCAGTGGCTCCATGGTTTCGCCTGTAGTTGTAACGCATCATTTTCCCAGTTCGCGGGAATCGGAAGTGTTTCGTGGCTTGAGAACCGTACTGATGTTCAAGACGGGAGCTGAGGAGTCAAAGGTTATTGCCGTAACTAGCCCATCCTCGGGGGACGGGAAATCAACCGTGCTTTCCAACTTGGCTGTAAGTCTTGCACAAGCCGGGCGACGCGTCCTGCTGATAGACGCTGATATGCGTCGACCAATGATCGGCAAGATCTTTGGAGTAGCGACAACAGTTGGCCTTTCGGATTTGTTAACCGGGAACACGACGCTCTTCAATGCCGTCACCCCCTCTGATTGTTCGAGGCTTGACTTGCTGGTTTCCGGAAGCTTTTCAAGCAATCCGGCGGAATTATTGTCCTCGGCAGCCTTTCCAAAGCTGCTCGAGCTCGCAAGAAGTGAATATGATATTGTGCTTTTGGATTGCCCTCCCGTTTTGGCTGTAGCAGACCCATGCGTCGTTTCCTCTATCGTTGATTCCATCCTTTTAGTTTTGCGAGTCAATCCGAAGAGTCGAATCGAGCTACAGCGAACAATGGATTTGTTATCGGAAGTGAAGGGAAATGTATTTGGAACTATTGTCAACGCTAGCCAGATGGAGTCCGCTGAAGGCGGAAAATTGGAAAAGTATGGTGTTGGGTATGGGTACGGAACATATGGATCGCAATCCAACAACTACTTCCAGCCCGCACAAAACTTGACTTCACAGCCGATGTCTCTCAACGACCGCGAACTGAAAACATCCGAACCGAAAACATCCGAAGGGAAGGTCAGGATGAAATAGTATAAGCGCCACCGCGAGTCTCTTTCCGACAATTGTCGGAAAAGGCCCGCGACTGCAACATGTCGCTTTTATTTACCAGACAATAGATAGTTAAAGTTAACCATGTTTAAGGCTGAGTTTGCAGTTAGTTCACCAGGCTTATAGTGCAAACTGATCAAATCTTTCGGCTGTATAACCACCCGGTGTTTGGAATCCCGAAGCGCCTTGGTTAAGTCTACTCGAATGGTGACCTGTTGTTTGTTTGGTAGTTTGCGGACAATCGTTGCTCTAGATGGAGGAATAACGTTTCCTGGACCGCGGGCAGGGATCACGGCGATACCACTAGCACCACCAGCACCGCCGACGGCTCCGTTAGCCAAAGCTATGGCTTCGACGATATCAATGTCATGATCTCTAGGCATAGGTATTACGCCGCCCGAAAGCAGTCCCCCTGTGTAAAAGTATTCTTCTTCCCGAGCTCTTACGTAAACAATGTCCCCATCATTGAGCAGAACATCTTCTTGAATGAAGCTCGGAGCTTCATTTGGATTGATCCACAAGGGAATTCGTTTGGCTGTTGCGAAGCACTCTTGTTCCACGATTGCAGAAGGGACCGATTGCTGTGTTCCTGCTGAATCGGTAACTTGCTGTCGAATTTGGCTCGATACACTGTCACGTCTGAGTATCCATACTTCGTTGTAGGCATCGAAGCCGGGTAATCCGCCAGATATAGTTAAGGCATGTAGCACGTCGTTTTCAAAGGTTGGTAAATCGACAACTTGCGCGTGACCTCGTTTTGTAAGCAATACAGTTTCGCGGCGAACAAATTGTGGTAGGTCCGACGGCGCTTCGTCGCGAATAACCATAATGCGATACACCTGGCTGCGGATTAGCGAAAGATAGACATACTCCCTACCAGCCTGAGCCACTTTCTTTTCTATGCAAGCCTGGGAGATTCTGGCGGTCGCTTGATCGATTGTTAGCCCACGTAACTGTACGTCCCCGATTGTCGGCAACGAGATTGCTCCCGATGAATTGACCTCCATTGGCAATCCCAATGCTGGAGTCATGTTCTGACCGTTCGCTGGGTAGTAAACGTTTGTGAAGTTACTTTGACTGGGAATCGAAGGTATTAGACCATTGACGTCAGGGGGTAAGAGACCTTTGATGTAAAGACTCAGTACATCACCTTTCGAAATGGTATAGTCTCGAGGGACGCTCTGTCCAAGAAGTGCAAGGTTGAGCGGGACACGACTCCCCTTTTCGGGAGCTCGCAAAAAATGAGGTAGCCGATCTGCGGGAATCGCGTAGTTAGTAAACGTAATACATCCTGGCAGGCAAATTCCCGATACAAGAAGCAGTGCCAACCGAATTGCAGCGGCTTTGAATCCATTCTTAGCCATGATCTTTGCATCCTTTCCGACGCTTAAAAACGATATTCAACCTATGGGTTTCGCCGTCCATGGCAGCTGCCCCTTGGTTAGTTTCAACGCATTTTCGTATTGACGATTAGCAATCACGCAATAGCGTAGCTAGACGTTGTTATTGAGCCACTGGAATGTTGTTTTCTTGATTATATGGTTGCAGGTGCTGAACCTCACCAAACGAGCTTGCGATTTGTCCGACCTCGTTGGAGACGCAACTGGAGTAGCATCCAGAAGCATTAGAGGGTAGGTTATGCCAGAGGTTTCGTCCCTGAGACATGGCGTCGCAAGCCCCCTTTTCAAAGCCCTCATACCATTTGGAAACTAAGCAGAGTCCCTGGGCAGTCTGGTAATCCGGGCCCCAGTAGCACGAAGGTGGAACGGGCGGAGGGTCTCCGTCGCCGTTGCGGGATACATCGAGATATCCCGCTTGATACCCCTTCGCAAAATCAGAACAGTGCTTATCCTCTGGAAGGCACGCTTTAGCTTCCTTCCAAGCTACTTTAGCGCGCTGCTTGTTGACGCAATTGTATCGATAATCCGAAATTGATGCGCAACCCAAGGTGCATGCGCTAGTGAGCATCACTAATGTGAAACATCTGAATCTCATTTGCCACGTCCCTGTAGCTACTATATACATTGGCGCTGATTCGAATGTCGCTCACACGTTGTGGTAGACTTCCGCAGCTTGGAAGCCTATCGGCTTCGTCAAGCAGATTGTCAGAAAGATTATGCCTTTTCATGACCTACTGGTAGCACCTAGTAGCGCACAGTCAGTACGGTCGGTATTTGCGGAACGGAGCCAACAATACAGCTGTTAGAACCGCTTCCATAGTTAGAACTATTGCTTTGAGAACAACTAGAATCCCCGACGGGCTGGCATATATTCAGTCTTTTCCGTTTGCTGGGGTATCTTTTCACCGATGATTCCAGCGATTGCCGCAGACAAGTGTTCGCTCCAGCCCCCTTGCAAACCCAGTCCTTCGAGGTGATTGTCAATTTGCTCGACACGAAAGCTCGCACCCGCGTGAGCTAGCATTCTTCGAGTAACAGTGCTTTTTGGTTGTAAACCGCCTCGCATAAATTCATCGAATCGAATCGTTCCGACGAGACTGCAATCATTTTCGCTACGAGTACGTTTGTTTGCGTTGGGCGGAAAGTAGTTCCAAACCGAACGGTGATTCGATGTTGCAACAAAATGAATCTCAAAGGGATCGTTATTTCTGCGATTAGTAGAGGGGCGCGCATGAATAAACCCTAGTTCATGTCGAATTCCGGATGTTTCGCCACGCTCGTCTAGCCATGTCAAACGAAACAAAATGACCGCTGTTTGAGAACCGTCTTGATCACCTTTGGCCTCTGCAATCCCAAGCCCACGAATATCCTGAACGGTATTCGAAATTGCTTCAACCCACTTTTGAGAAAAGGGAATTCCCGTGTATTTTCCAACTGCCGCAATGGGTCGATAGTGTAAAATCCAGTTAGAAGTACCGGCATCTTTGAAGATTCGGGCTTGCAAACTGAGAAAATGATTGTTCAAAAAATCGAGGATGAGCGGGCGACTCAGAACTGGCAATTGTCGCTGATCGGTTGGCAACATGTTCAAACCGATTGTTGCGATTTCGCGACGGGTCGAAGGCATGCGAACCTCTTTAGCCCGATGCCGATCACGCGCGGTCAGTAAAACGGCATGTTGAGTAATCTCCAGGGGTTCGCCTTCAGCGAGTGACTCGCATATGTCCGTGCGCCGCTGTCGGAATGCAGCTTCGAGTGCTACTGGTGTATTCGGCACCGATCGAATGAGGCGGATGTCGGATTTCCAGTCGTAGCGACTGCCGTCTACCGCCATTGTCTCAACAATCGAATCTTCATCCCACTCGGATGGAAGGTTCTTGGACTCTGCTTGTTTGGAAACCAGCGTTTCCTTCCAAGCGGTGGAACGAATTTGTGGTAGACCAAATACGGCAAGCACGCCGAGGACTGCAACGAGCGAAATGGAAATAATGAATGATCTCATAATTGAACTCGGACCTGACAATCGACACAACCGGCAAAATTGCCATTTTGGGTCAAAGTGCACCTTGGGGAACGAAACTCCAAGAGTTCCGTGTCTACTCTACAACGTTGAGTTGAATATCCAATGACCAAGGATAAACTGAGACTTTCGGATTTACCAACCCTTTCCTAGTTCTTTAAACCTACTACCTAGAGTTCACTCAGAAAGACTTTCGGGTAAATGCCTCCGTACGTTGACGAACTAAATCCTAAATGATACGCATATCATCGAACGACCGCGACATAGTGCTTTTGACGGGAGCCTGCGGTTTCGTTGGTCGTTATCTCCTTCGGGATCTTTTGGCCGCTGGGCGGAGGACGGCTGTTGTTGCGCGGTCTCGAGGTCGAAACAGTGCATTGACAAGAATAGAAAGAATTCACACTTTTTGTCAAAAATCGCTCGGGCAATCCTTACCAATGCCACGCTTGATCGACTGGGACATTCGTGAGCCAGCCAAGGATGGCATCAGTCCTGCCGACAGAGAATGGCTTTTGAAAAATGTGGGCAGTGTCCTGCATTCAGCTGCAAGCGTACGATTTACTTTGGAATCCGAGACGAATGAGCCATTTGAGTCCAACGTTGTCGGGACCATGAGGATAATTGAGTTAGCATCCGAACTAGGTGGGGTTGATTTTCATCACGTGTCGACTGCCTATGTGTGCGGAGATCGCATTGGAACGATTTTCGAAGAAACCATTGACTTTCCGACCTTTAAGAATGTGTATGAGGAATCTAAGTTTCTCGCCGAAGAACAATTGATGGGCGCTGCTGATGCCTTTAAGTCCCTCACGATATACCGCCCATCGATCGTAGTCGGCGACTCAAGTAACGGCTATGCTTCGTCATTTCAAACCATTTATAGTGGTTTGAGGCTGGCTTCCACGTTATCAGCGAGCCAAAGCAGCGATCTCGAGTCATTGTTTCAATGGCTTGGACTCACGGGGCTGGAAACCAAAAACCTTGTTCCGGTGGATTGGGTATCTCAAGCCATCGTGTCAATTTTTCTGAAAACACAACTTCACAATCAAATCTACCATTTGACAAATCCGAACGAAGTAACCGTCCAGCATCTGGCGGCTGCAATGGTCCGTGCGATTGAAAAGGAGCCTTATTCCTGGCGATCGATGAAGTCTTCGTCGACGGCATTGTTTTCTTTAGATGATGTAAAGCGTGTGTTTCTGGAATCATTTCAAAATTACTTTTGTCGCGATCCAGTGTTTAGTCAAAAGCACACGTCGCAAGCCATCCCGCGATTGCCAGTGCCAGAATTGACGCTCGATCGTTTGGAGCAGATGTTTCGGTACGCAATTCGCCAACGGTTTATTGACTCCGAGAAGACGACGTGGACTTCGGACTCCACTTTAGATACGTATTGCGTCAAAGAAGAACAGATCCCAACTCCGTCATTTGCCCATGCGTGGAGCCTAACCATTTTGGATGATTCGAATCCTCAGGGTTCAAATCTTGAGGGCGCAGAAAAGTCACACTTTTTATTTGATGACAGCAAGTCCAGTCAAAGACAACCTGACGAAAATCTGCTTCCGCAAATTCTCGTTCGTCGCTCGAGCTTGACTCTATTGGAATCAGGAGCATTGACTTGGGAACAAGCCATGCGTTCGGCGCACTTGGTCTTAATCGCGTCGGTCGATTTGCAAGCCATAGTTCTCGAGCAATTCCAAGAATGTATTTCGAGTAGCTTTGGCAAGACACTCCTCGATGCGACTAACCAAAGCGTTGCGGCCATTTGCCCCTGCCACAAGTTAGGTGAACGATGATAGATTCACTGATCACGAAACCGATCGCGATTGTGGGTATGTCATGTCGACTGCCAGGAGCGGATGGGCTTGATTCGCTTTGGAAACTCTTGATCGAGGGACGCGACGCAATTACTGAGCTTCCGCATGATCGACTCGATCAGGAACTGTATTTTGATCCTAAAAAGGGCGTTCGGGGCAAAACGTACTCTAAGTTGGGTGGGATGATCCCGCTCCGTCCGTTGAACCTTCAGCTCGTTCCGATGGCATCTCAAAAGCTGGATGAATTCGACGAATGCCATTGGATTCTTACTGAGGTCGCATCGGCGGCGTGGCAACATGCAGGAATGCATCGCCGGAAAACCTCCGATGTTGGAGTTTACGTCGGTCATAGCGGTGGAAGCCGTCAACCTGGTGAGCTGATCTATGCGACACTCGCTGAACAGACGGCGAACATAATGAGTTCACTGAGGATGTTCCAGCAGTTCAGCGGTCCTGTACAGCAATCCATTCGACGCGATCTTGTCGAGCGAATGCGCAAAGATAAGTCGTCGCGAAGACCAGGCGGACTTCCGAATCTCGACGCAAGTGCGGCTGCTCGATTGATCGCGGAAACACTGGGAACCATTGGTCCTCAAATGGTGATTGACGCTGCCTGTGCCTCATCACTGGTTGCTTTGGGAATGGCATGTTTAGGTCTTCAGACTGGACGAATTGGAACCGCTGTTGTCGCCGGAGCTTCGTACAATAAGTGCGACTCAATGGTTTTATTCTCGCAAGCGCAATCATGTAGCTCGACTGGCACACGTCCGTTTGACGAGGAGGCAGACGGCTTGATCAGCTCGGAGGGGTACATTGCGCTCGTACTGAAGACTCTTGAAAAAGCCATTGAGGACAAGGACAAAATATGGGGAGTTTTACGTGGCATTGGGATTTCCACCGATGGTCGCGGCAAAAGTCTTTGGGCCCCTCGACGTGAGGGGCAATTGCTGGCAGTAAAGCGAGCCTATAGCACCGAAGTTCACCCTGAGAATGTTCAGTTTATCGAGGCTCATGCAACGAGTACTCAAATCGGCGACGCGACAGAGATTCAGGCACTAGCAGAATTCTTTACGCCACTAGCCAACGGACGCAAAATCCCGATTGGCAGTATTAAGTCCAACATTGGGCATACGTTGGAGACAGCTGGGCTAGCAGGCCTACTAAAAACGCTATTGGCAATGCATCATGAAACCATACCTGCAACGGCCAACTTAAAGTCTCCAAGCCATTCCATCCCCTGGAATGAAATTCCTTTCGACGTTCCGACGTCGGCCATGCCATGGATGACGCCAACCTCAGGGTTACCACGTTGTGGAGCAGTAAATGCATTCGGTATTGGCGGACTGAATGTCCATGTCGTGGTAGAGCAATTCCAGCAGGCCTATCACCAAAAGTCTTCTCCTAAGTCTGCAGTTGCGCTCACAGCAAATGTTTCCAACGTTGGTTCGGTAGCTCTTGCAGAACCCATTGCCATTGTGGGACGTGGAATCATCGTTCCAGGCGCATGTGGAATGGATTCGTTCGTTGAGTTGCTGCGTTCGGGGCGTTCAGAAATCTCAAGTCCTCCATCAACCCGCTGGAGAGATGGTATTGGAATCGCGCCCAACGCAACGCTCCCTTGGAATGTGCCAACAAATCGGGGCGGTTACCTGCTTGACTATGCCTACGATTGGCGCAAACACCGTGTTCCACCAAAACAAGTGCAGAATGCCAATCCTTTGCAATTCATGCTATTGGATGCGGCGGGACAAGCTATCGAAGAGGCGAATCGACAAGGCAGTCCGCTTACTTCCGATCGTACCAGTGTGGTCGTAGGTACCATTTTCGGGGGCGAGTTTGGGCATCAACTTCAAATGGGACTGAGACTCGTTGAGCTGCGACGCGACCTAAGGCTTGCGTTGCGGGCGTCGAGCATCCCCGGGGCTGAGATCGAAGCTTTTGTTGCTAATTTTGAGGAAGAGTTTCTTAAGGTGAACCCTGCGCTGCTGGATGAGACTGGCAGCTTTACAAGTAGCACATTGGCCTCTCGCATTACCAAACAATACAACTTAATGGGTGGCGCCATGGCGATCGATGCGGCGGAATGCTCGGCTCTGGCTGGTCTACTCGCTGCAACATCTTTGCTTCAAAACAAATCCTCCGATGCTGTGATCTGTGCTTCAGGTCATCGGGCATTGGATCTTCCTGCATTTGAGACTCTATTTGCTAAAGGGAACCTGAGGGATACTCCGTCAGAGATTCGCTGCCCAGGAGAAGGGGTGGCCGTCTTGGTTCTAAAAAGATTGGATGATGCAATCCGAGATAATAATCAGATTTTCGGCATCATCGACTCGATTGAAACGCTCCGCCCGGTTTCGTCGATCGAGCCCAAGGCATCCGTTGCTCTTAAATCCCAAATCGGCGACCTCCAAGGAACGCAAGGGATGATTTCCATTTTGGAATGCTTCACACATGAGAATCGGACACATCATACCATTGAAATGTCATCGAACGAGCAGATTATGTATCGTATTCAGCTTCGCCATCCGCAAGCTACACTCAAATCTCAAGTGACAGCCCCGCAAATCTATCAGCATCCAGAGCCATTGATCCTCTCGCAAGCGACGCCTAAAGTCACAATAAGGAAAGCATCTAAGCGACCACGTTTCGCTTTGTTTCCAGGCCAAGGTTCGCAACACGCAAACATGTTGGAACCTTGGTACCAAGATTCTGAATCCGCCCGTCACGCTTTACAAGATTCAAATCGTATATTGCAATCACTGGGGAGTCCGGGGTTTGACCAATTGGTCGAACGTGCAGTCTCTGGAAGCGACCATTCCAGTTGGAGTACACAGGCATCCATGTTGGTTGCTGACTGGGTTCTGTGGAACGCATGGCAAGATCTGGGTATTGAGGTTGATGGTGTCGCAGGTCATAGCCTGGGCGAACTCGTCGCGATGTTGGCCGCCGAAGTTTGGGATATTGAATCGGCAATTCGTTTCGTCCGCCAACGCGCGGAAGCGGTCGACGTGTATGGTCCGGTCGAGAGTGGGCTGCTATCGATTCAGGCAGACATTGACATTGTTCAAAACATTATCCGACATACCCCACGAACGATTTTCATTACTCATCACAATGGGCCAAAGCAAGTCGTTGTTGGGGGCAAGCGATCTGATCTTACAAAACTAAAAGTGGGCTTAGACAACCAACGAATCTTGTCGGCAATGCTCGCTGTTCCTGCTCCCTTTCATACGCCGATGATGGCGCAAGCAGCAGAGCATCTTGCAGAAGTAGTTCAAGATATTCAGTTGTTGCCCCCTCGAATTCCCTTTCTCAGTAGTGTTTCCAATCGTTACGAGGCCGAACCCAATGCAATCCGACGAAATCTGATTTCTCAGTTGATTTCGCCTGTGCACTATGTAGACATGCTGATGAAACTAAAAATGGACAATGTCGAGCAATTGATCGAGATTGGACCGGGGCAAGTGTTGACAAAATTGAATATTGCTTGCTTGTCCGATTGCGATATCCAATGTCTTTCTATGGGAAATACATCGGATAAACAATCGTTTGTCAATGCACTCTATTTGCACAGCGATGTATCGACAGCGAGGACCAGCGACCCTCATCGGCGCGTCCCTAAACTACCTTCTCACGAGCGTCAAGAGGTGCTGATGGCAGATGCAACGTCCTCTAGAAGAAAGGAAATGAGAGAGAGAGCGGAGTCGATTTCTCGGCAGCGGCCTGACAGCCTAGAAAATTCGGGAGCAAGCATTCTTTACGAATCGATTCCTTTGGCTACTTTGCCCACAAGCTCCCCCTCTCCTGATGGTTCGCGGGTATCCGACGCAAATAGATCGTTTTCCCTGGAGACATTTGTCCGCGACTTCATCGTCGAACAAACAGGTTATCCTCAAGACATGATTCAGCTCGACTGGGATCTCGAAGCAGATCTTGGGATCGATAGTATCAAGCTTGTACAGCTGATGGGGGAATTGCGAGAACTTTTCGAGCTGGAGCCCGCGACTGTGCGCGGTTCTAATGTACGAACGCTTCGCGATATTTTGAGTCTTCTTGAGAAAGCCGGGGGCAAGCGAGAATGGCTCGATGATAAGGCTCTGGATTCCTCGCCTCTCAGCGAGGATTCGATTCGAAAACTCACACAAATAGGGAACGCAACCCCGATTGTTCCAAGTAATGTTGGAATCCAATCCAGCAACACGTTTCCAGAAGGTGCTGGTGAGGCGCCACCCGATGCTGCCATACTTAAAACCTTTATGATCGATTTTGTCATCGAGCAAACGGGCTACCCGAGAGAAATGGTTGATTTGGAAGCGGATCTAGAAGCAGATCTCGGTTTGGATAGTATCAAACTCGCTCAGTTGTTCGGTGAACTTCGTAGTCACTTTCACTTTCAACTTCTCGCAGAGCAACGCACGATTTTGTCCGGCGTCAAATCGCTTAGCGACATTCTGAATATTCTGACTAAGAACGCCGATTCAAACAAAAATGATTTGAAAGTAGTTGAAAATACGTACTCGCATTCGGACCGAAGTGATCCGATGCCAACCCCGGCGTTTTTGCGAGGAAAGAGTTTTTCAAAAGCGATACAAAAGCAGTTGGTCGACGACTGTATAGCTGTGGCCCTTAGCGAAGTCGATGAAATTGAACCGATGGCACGGTGGTTTGTGTCGGAAGATCCAATTCTGCAATCACTCGCAGCCGGTGCGAATGTTCACGTAGACAATCTCATTGGATTGCTGGCTCGACATGGAAGCAAATCGGATTGGCATCCCCTTTTCGATGGACTCTCCGAGTCCTTAGTTGCGTTTAAGACTCCGTCGACAGTTAATCAAGAAATTGATGAGCCGAGCGGTGAGGTAGCCCAACGGTACATTCTGCGTACTGTGGAATCAGCCCTCGTTGGTACATCATCATGTAAAGTGCGATGGCATGGACCAGCATTGATTCTCGGAGACAATCCAGTTGCTGCCGCATTGCTTGAACGTCTCAAGAGCGAAGGTGTAGACGCAAAATGTCTGGACGCAACCGAAAGCTTGGAAACTCTTCTAGCGAAATTCGACAAGCATTGGGGAACACATGGCATACCTCATTTGTTTATTGCAACTCCACACGACCCCGGCGCGTGCATGACCGTGAGCAACAGCCAAGCCCATGAAGTTCGAAATCGCGTGAGCCTTTCTGTTTTTTGGCTATGCCAGCAATGGTTAATTCGAAGTCTGCGAGAACGCAATTTGAACGATTCCTCGATCGTTGCGTTGACCCAGTTGGGAGGTGACTTTGGATTTAAAGGCGAAATCGCTTCTCCCGAGAGCGGAGCCATCTCTGGTTTGCTCAAAGCCATATTGATTGAATCTTGGGTAAACGGTCATCGTGGAATTCCAATTAAGATCGTCGACTCGAAGCAGGACGAACCACCAGAGGAGTTGGTAGATGCAGTGTTCCATGAGTTGGCCAACCCAAGTTTTGATACCGAGATTGCATGGAATCAAGGGCGTAGAAGTGTGGTTCGAGCAATCCCATTCAAGGCAAAATCCAAGCGGATGCGTCCTACGCCAGGAGTTTGGATTTGCACAGGCGGAGGCAGAGGAATCACAGCTCGGGTTGCCAGCGAATTGGCTGGTCGATACGGATTAAGCCTACACTTGATTGGGACCGCGCCGGAGCCCAGCGTGAAACAGGAACATCGAGACCTGAATCCCAGTGATCTCAAGAAGTTCAAAAATCAAGTGATGGCCGACGCCAGAGCAAGTGGCAAGAATTCAGTCAAAGCGTGGCAAGATATGGAGAAGCAGCTTGAGATCGATGCAAACTTGCGTCTCCTCCACGCCCAAGGAATTGAAGCGGTTTACTATTGCTGCGATGTTTCCAAGGAAGCTGATTTAAAGCGTTGCCTTGATCGAATTCGCACGCAGTTTGGCCCGATTCGAGGATGTTTACATGGAGCAGGCGTCGGTCAGGATTCGAGGTTTGAACGCAAACGTGTTGAAAAGGTTCAGGAGTGCATTCGTGCCAAGGTTGATGGCGTGTTCAATCTAATGCGTCATACATGGAACGATCCGCTCGAGTATTTTATTGGATTCGGTTCCATCAGCGGTCGTTTTGGGGCCAACGGACATACGGATTATTCGTCGGCAAATGAAGCATTGGCTAAATATATCGGCTGGTATCGCCAACAGCGCCCCAAGGTTGCTGCCGTTGCATTTCACTGGCATGCTTGGGGCGATGTGGGGATGGCAACGAAGCCCGAAACCAAGTTGGCGCTAGAGATGATCGACATGCAATTTATGCCAGCCAACGAGGGTATCCGACATTTGATGCGGGAAATTGAAGCGGGTGCACCAGAGAGAGAAGTTCTGATCACAGATGACCGTTACTATCGGATGTTTTACCCCGCCGAAACGCTATCACCAAGCTGTGATTCCAATGGTGCGTTTGTTGCAAAGACGCCACTGCTTGATCCAATCACAGATCGTGAACCTAGCTCTAGGACAAGCACCGAAAACCAACCGATTTTAGCATCCTGCACTTTAGATGCGAAGCGAGACATTTTCCTGAAAGAGCATAGGTTCAATGGTGCTCCTCTGCTGCCATTTGTAATCAGTCTCGAGCTCATAGTGGAAACGTCGCTCCGAAATCATGCTTTGCAGGTTCCGCTTGTCGCTCCCCCCGAAGTATTGATAGAAGGGTTGGAAGTAGTTCGCGGTTTGAAATTGGATGCCGACGAAAAGCGTTGTTTGAGCATTGAGTGCAGGCCCAATGAAAACCGACATGAAGTTCATATTTACTCGGTCTTCAAGAATCGTCAAGGAACAGTCATCGATGCCAAGCGAGAATACTCTCATGGTCTCGTTTCGTTCGGATCGATTGGGCGACTTCTCGATTGGCAAAGGCCAGAGATTTCGGACTCGAACTTCGTTCCTCCTGTCTACTCTAATGCGGAGCAAGCTTTTTACGTCGGCCCGTCCTTTCGTGTTCTGCGCCGTGTAGCCGAATCCAATCGCCGAGTCATAGGTCAAATCTTGGCCCCTTCTTTGATTGAATTGGTGGGTAGTCACCGCGCAACCGATGGTTGGATGACCCCTAGCGCTGTGCTGGACGCATGTCTGTTTACTACTGGAATTCTCGCATGGAACCAACTCAAACCTGGAATCAGCTTGCCGATTGCGATCGAACGACTTCGAATCGCTTCGATGCCTGATGCAGGGGAACCCTGTTTGGTTGAATCGCGTTTGCTCAAAACAGAAGAACGCAAAGCGTGGTTCGATTTTTGCCTTTGGGGCCGAGACTCTCGAGTCCTCGTGGAGGCGCGTGGCTATTGCATTGCGTGGGTTGGTTGATGCCGTCCCAGAACCCCATTGTTAAGGCCGTTCTTTTAGGGTCCACTCCGGAAAATTCTGAGTATCGCTATGTATCATAGTTCGAGTGTACTTCCCCATATACTAACACCCGACGCGTACCGTGACCAAACATGGACGGCCAAGGAGTGTGCAGGACCACTTTATCGGGCTTGGCATTTGGTAGGCATCGAATCCGAGCTGGCACGCACCGGTGACTTTTTAACGACTGAATTGTTCGGGGTCCCCCTGCAAGTAAGGCGATTTGAAAGCGGGATCGAAGCTTTGTCCAATGTCTGTGCTCACCGCCATTGCCTTATTTCGAGCAAAAAGAATGGCCGCAGCGAATCCATGCGGTGCCAGTACCACGGGTGGGAGTATGGTTCAGACGGATTCACCCGCAAGATTCCTTGTGCCAAAGATTTTGCACCCATCGACCGCCAACAATTGCGATTGCCAAGACATCAGGTCGATACCTGCGGCCAATTGATCTTCGTTCGGCTGTCTCCAACAGGACTAGGGCTGCAAGAGTATTTGGGTCCGGTTGCGTCCAAAATGCAAATCGGGTTTGGATCGGACATGAAGAGTTTCCTTAAGTGGGAAGTCAATTACGATGCCAATTGGAAGGTAGTCATCGAGAATTCACTAGAAGCCTATCATGTCGAGAGTGTTCATCCGATGACGTTTCGAACGGATCCCGGTGAGAAGCGATCGGAGCATTGCCTGGACCCTTTTCATACGGCGTTTGGGACCGATCTGCCGTTTGCTCATTCAAAACTCGATCTTGCTTTTCAAAGCTGCCAGGGTTGGGTCGTCAAGCGGCTTGGCCGAACTCCCATGCGTCGATATTGGCAACACCATGTTTTTCCGAATTTGCTTACTTCCTACACCGACGCAATTAGCTTGGTTCACTCGGTGATTCCGACAACCGCAATTAGTTCGCGTTCGCTAGTGTATCAATTCGGTTTTTGTCCGACTCGAACGGGTATCAGGCAAGTTTTGGCGACGGCTTGGGGGAAACTGGAAGCCGCATGCTCAAAACGCATCTTAAAAGAGGACATTGAAATGTATCCACGTATTCAAGCGGGCCTGAACGCAAGCAAACAGACAGGACATCTCGCGCGGAGCGAGGAGCGGATTCACCGATTTCAAGAGTATTGGGCTAACCAAATGCATACTGAGGAATCACATTCCACTGCAGAAAAAGAATGACAATGAGCGGTGAACTGGCAGGAAAAAGAGCGTTAATCACAGGGGCTTCGCGAGGTATCGGGCGGGCTATCGCCATTCGGTTGGCAAGGTCGGGGGCCGACGTAGCCATCAATTTTGTTTCCAATGAATCGGCTGCGAGATCCGTCGCAGCTGAGATCCTGGACTTTGGAGGCAGCGCAATATTGATCAAAG
This sequence comes from Pirellula sp., assembly GCA_043744075.1. Taxonomy (GTDB): domain Bacteria; phylum Planctomycetota; class Planctomycetia; order Pirellulales; family Pirellulaceae; genus JBKCUI01. Next base: position 90,562 of record JAYTVL010000527.1, read on the forward strand.
CTGACGTCTCGGAGGAAACGGACATTCGGCAGATGTTCTCCGTTTTGGAGGACCATTGGGGCAATCTCGATATTCTCGTTAGCAACGCCGCTAGTGGTGGCTTTCGACCCCTGATGGCTGCAACAGTCCGAAATTTCGACGCCGCCATGCACACCAATGTTCGAGCGTTGATGCTGTTAGTGCAGTCCGCGATGCCGATGTTGCTCAAGTCAAGCGGTAATAGAAAAGTTGTTGCCCTTTCAAGCCATGGTTCCCATCACGCGCTGAACGATTATGCGCTCATCGGAGCTTCGAAAGCGGCAATCGAAAGTCTAATACGCCATATGGCCTTGGAATTAGGGCCAAAGGGAATCAATTTCAATTGCCTGCTGGCCGGGTTGGTGCTCACCGACTCAACTAACGGATTACCGGATTTGGACAATGCGCATCAGCAGTCCAATGCACGCATGCTCGTTGGTGACGGGCGAGAACTGAAACCGGCGGATATCGCAGATGTGCTTCATTTTCTAGTTTCTTCTAAGAGCGATCTAATCCAAGGGCAAGTTATCACAGTGGATGGCGGCATGTCTTTGCAATTGTAGCTGTGACGTAGGGCGGGTAACTGTGACTGAATCGATTATCGAATTATCGGCAGAACAAGTACAAGGATTCGAGCTCTTCCCCATGAAGCTTGTTCCCATGGAGAAGTTCATGTTCTGGGACGAATCCGACGCTTACGCGAAAGTGTTTCGAGTCGGACTCGAATTTGATGGAACGATCGATGAAAATCGGTTGATTGCAGCCTTTCGCATTGCGATTGTTCGGCATGCTTTACTTTGCGCATCGATCGACGATTCACCTGGCGAGCTTCGATGGCGACTAGCCGAAAGCATACGATTCCAATATCATCTTACCGGAAATTTTCAGACTTCTCCCTTTTCGAACCCAATCGTGATCACCCACGAACCTGGACTCCGCTTTTGGTTCCACTTAACGGACAAGCGTTCGGAATTGGTATTGGAATTTCACCATGCTTCGAGCGACGCAATTGGTGCTCGGCTCTTCATTCGGGATTGGATGCATGCATATCATGAAATGCAACATCACGGCAAAATTCGGAGAGATCTCTCGCCGATCGAATCATCTCGATTGCCAACGCGTGGGCTCTTTAATCGGCCAGTAAAAAGCGAATCGACACGAATTACTTCGCCTTGGGAAAAGCTTATTCACGCATGGCATTTTCATTTTCGCGGTCCTCACCCAATATCCTTGCCGGCTAACACGGTACAGGGCTTAGATCATAGTTCCGCTTCGAGTCAAGACAGATGCACGTACCATCGTTTTTGTTTGACGCTGGATCAGACAAATACTTTTAGCGAATTGGCTCGCCAGACAGGAGTATCGATCAATGAATTATTGGTCGGTGTACTCATCCAGGCAATTCATCAATGGAATTATTCTGAAGTAAAGAACTCTGGCTGGCGACGTGCTCGAATTCTCATTCCCACCAGCCATCGTGGCAGGACTGAGCTCAAGTTACCCGCAGCGAACCGGCTTGGATTCGGTTTTGTCAGCATATCTCGGGACCAATGCAGATCTTTTTCCAGCGTAATGAATCAGACAGCAAATCAGTTGAGAATGATTCAAAAACTCCAGCTAGGTCTGGACTTTGTTGACCTATTTGGATTTGCGTCACGATGGGCATGGCCGACGAAAAGACTTTTGAAACTTAGGCGATGCTTGGCCACAGCAGTTCTAACAAATATTGGAGATTTAACGATGCGATTCGTTCGAGCATTTGGGACATCGGAAGAGAAATTGCAGGTCGGCGATTTGACCCTTACTGCAGTGTATGGAGTTCCGCCGATACGCCCGATGACTCGAGCAGGTTTCGGAGTATGCCGAGTGAACGGAAAGCTCCATGTGGCGGGTCAGACAGTTTCAATTGATGGATTTGCGGAAAGCTTTTTTGACTTGCTAAGGCTGTGTGCCGACCAAGGTTGCTTGCCAAAGTAATTGTTTCACTCTAGGCTGACGGAATTCGGCGACGTCTCGCCTTCTCATTCAAAACGTTTTCCGCAAAAAACCCAATCGTGCGGCTGCAGACCGTACTTTATACGTTCCGAATCCTTGATATCTTCCGATCGAAAAACTTGCACTTCGAACCCAACCGACTGAATGCGGTCGGCGAAGTCCGGGCCATATTGACGAGCATGATCCCACTGGCCGAATAGTCTTTCTCGTTCCCTGCCCGTCATCGACTCGGTTCCGTCAAGCGTGGGTTTGTTCCACAGAGGGACCAAAAACAATGCTTGGCCTCCTGGACGAAGCGACTCGAATAGGTTTCTCAGAACTCGAAGGTCGTCCGGTACGTGCTCCATAACATGGGACAGATACACCAGATCAAATTGTCCATGCTCCCGCATCGTCATCAGATCGAGTTTCTTGGTCTCGGATAGCGGATACAGGTCCGGAAATAGATCGACAGGCATATACGATCGCAATTCCGAAAATCTTCGAATCAACGAGCGCTCGCTGGGGGCAACGTGTAGAATGCCGGCACAGTTGCTGGGTATCTCTAGTTTCCCATGATCGAGCAAGTACTTCACAAATCGCTCACGCGTCGATGAGCGGCAATACGGACATCCGAACGGCCTTGCTCCGTAGCGATAGAAACCTGCTACAGCTCGTTCGCAAGCGTTGCATCGACAGGAACCGGATACAAGTTGGCTTTGGAGCCACCAACGAGTCCGGCTCAAACGCGCTTCTACCCCTTTCAAGAATCGTTTGAGCGTGAGCATAGTTTTACTGATAGTTGTAACGATGTCGTAGGTGCTCGACCATGATTTACAAGGCATATTCTATGTTGACTCACCATGCAGCGGCAGTCAAGTAAGAGTGATGCGATCGGCTTCACTCGAATCACCGATTGCGCGCGATGATTGCGGCGGTGTCCAGGTTTGATAGCGCCTACCTTTCCATGAATGCACAATGCCTCGTCCGGTGGCATATAAACTACTCAGCCCAACCCAAGCCTTGCTAAGCACCGTAACTCTCCATTTATGAGCTACGAATGCTGCAATCAAACCCGAAAGGGACAATATACAGAATGCGATGACCGATCCCCAACCGACTAGTCCTAGCAATGCGATCGAACACAACCAAGCTCCGGCCAACCAAAAAATAGCATGCCACCTCAGCCACTTGTGAGAGAAATATTTGTACTGATTCCAAATCGAAAGTTTGCGCAATTGCGGCCTCAAAAGTCGATGGCAATTCAAGGCGCGACATCCAATACGGATCTTCCGCAGATTTTCGTCATTGAGATTGTCGGTACTCCGCTCATAAGCAATTGCCTTCCCACATCGAACGGTGCGATATCCCTTGCAGAGAATATTCATCGACGTAAAAAAATCATCGATAATATCCGACAGCACCGGCGAATAAAGGTTATGTCGAATAGCAAAAAGTGAACCGTCCGCCCCAATCGATGATCCTGTATCCGTTTCAAGTTGTTTGATTCGTTCTTCCAGTTCCCAATAGGTAGTTCCAACGTCTGCGGTCGCCGTTTCCCGATTGATGTACTTAAGGTGACCGCATGCCAAACCGATATTGCCATCCGTAAAAACTTCCTCGAACGCCGACACAACATCGAGGTCGAGCAAAACATTGGCATCGGTAAAGATTACAATCTCTCCGGTCGCACGACCGAGGAGCTCATTCATCCCGTTACTTTTGCCGCGTCGTTCCGACCGATAGACGACAATGAATTCCGAATCCGCGGATTCCAGTGCCTCGCGTGTTCCGTCATTGCAACCGTCGGAATAAGCCAATAACTCAATTCGATCACGCCCATATATTTCCCGAATCTTTCTAAGATTTTCAATCTTGCTCTCGATAACCTTCGCTTCGTTATACGCACAAAATACGATTGAAAACGTTTGCGGCGGAATCGAACGGGCTTCTTTCGTATCGCCAATTCCGAGTAGACGCGCTATCGATAGCGACAACGGATATGTCACAAACGGATGGACTAATGCAAACAAAAGAACAGCCAGCAGGCATGCGAAAAAGTATGCGTACATTCAGTTCCTTACAAGGCGTTACGCGCCGCTCCGATTCGTTCGCAAAGTGTCGGTAGTGTCCGTGCCGCGATTACTTTCCAAGTGAACTCCCTGCCGAATAGCTCCACTTGCTCTTTCCAATCTTCTTCCATCTGGGTTCGAAGCAAAATCTGTCGGTGCCATTCCTGCGGAGAATCGGAGACGCAAACAAAGCTGGGCATATTCTGCTGTCCACAAGCTCCAGCCGTCGTAGACAAGACAGGTACACCGCGAGAGCATGCATCGAAGAACTTCAGTTTGCTTCCTTCGCCATAGGTAAAGGGCATGATCGCGTAATGAGACTCTTCAAAGATCCTATCGACCTGTTCCTCCGTAAGATCGGCGCGAAGCTCCCAGCCGTTTTTTGAGGCAAGAGATCGAATAGTTGCCGATGGATTGGCTCCGGCGATCACCGGTTCGACGATGTCCTTGAGGACCGGCCAAAAGTCGGTTGAAAAGTGCCGAATTGCATCGAGACTCATTTTTCCGTGAAGACTTCCGAAGAAAAGGATTTTCTTCTTCGTTGCCTCGTAGTCCGGGATGTTTTTACGCAATTCGAAGTCGCCGCCGTTGGGAACGACGAGGTGAGTCAAATCCGGACGCTTTGCACGATAGGCTTCCAGGTCGGCTTGACAGACATGGGCCATAATCGTCGTGGTCGGTAGCATCCGTAGAATCTGCGAAGCCCTTCTTGCCGAAAAATCGCACACTTGACGAATGAGCGGATTTCGCGAACTTTCCTTAAACGAACGATACCACCCCCATTCGCTGTTGTGCGTGTCGATGACGAAGACGCGATCGAGCAACTCTTTCGCCAACAGTGGATAGGTAAACAGAAAATGGCAGTAGACGACGTCGAACGAACGGTCGGCCAAAAAAGGGGCGACGAAAGCTTTCCATTGCCGCGTACAGTGTTTGACCTCGTTGTAGTGTCCGCGACGAAACCAGGCTCGAATTCCGGTGAGCGTGCGGTTGGGATCGTTGCGTTGCTGTTCCGGAACTTGAATCACGTTGGTTTCGTCGCGTTGAATGAATTTCTTCCCGACATAGGTATTTTCGACCCCGTTCAGCCAGTAACCGCGCGCGAGTCGATAGATTCGCTTGGCATCACCGATCATCGGAGGATGGCTCGTCGACGGCGCCAAGGTCAGCATCTTGAAATTCATACCGATTGCCGATTATCGAGGCCGAAGCTCTTCCGCTCGACCACGAAGTAACTGAAATCCAAATGGACTGCTCGTGCCAACACACGCATCATTTCCAAAGACGATGGTAGGGGGCACGAAAAACATCTTTACTATTATAAACTGTGAGAGCGAAAACTCGAAAAGAAATCACAAAAGGCTTCGCGATCATCATCCAACTCTCGAAGATGATGGCGAACGATACGGCTCAAGGCGACCCAATCTCGCCGCGATCGACGACAACAGCCTTTAAGTTACCGATACTTAAAATTAGACATATCTTGTTGCTACCGGGCCTCATTCGATCAATAATGAGGAACGGAGTACGGTCGACTCGATCAGGCAAACTCATGATGGGAAATCCAAAAAAAATTTCACAAAGAAGTTGACAATACGATTTAGATGTCACCGACGGGAACGAAGTCCGCGCCGCTCGTATCGCTTCTTCGTATCTCAAGGGCGCGTCGAACGACGCACGGCATGCGCTAGACTCCCAACCGTTCCAAACTTCGCTGATTGGCTCATTGGGTTATGACCCTACGATCGGTCGCTTCGAATGTCGGTTGGCTACTTTCGGACAATGTCGGAAAACTGATCTTCGGACTGGTGACGACGGCCGCTGTGGCCCGCTCGATCGGGCCGCAGCTCTATGGCGAATTGGCTTATGTTACTGCCCTGGTGGCACTCGTCGGCGTGGCGTGCAAACTTGGATTGGACACGGTCGTGGTCCGGGACGTTTCGGCCGATTCGACGAGGGCGGCCGAGATCCTGGGAACGGTTTTCCGTATGCGAATCGCCTCGGGTATTGCTGGCTGGTTCGGGCTCCTCGGCTTAGTGGCGGTCCTCAGGCCAGGGGATTGGCGGACGATGACCCTCGCGGCCATCGCCGGTATCAGTCTCGTTTTTCAAGCATCGGACACGTTCGACTATTGGTTTCAAAGCCGGATCAAGAGCAAGCGAACCGTCCTGTCCCGCGCCGCTTCCTATTTGATAGTCACGATTTTTCGCATCTGTCTGGCGCTCTATCGAGCCCCGCTCGTCGCGTTTGCAGCGGTCTTCGCCGCCGAATCGATCATCACGTTTTGGCTGATGCGTCGAGTTTATCGATGGGAAGAACCGATCGGCAGGTGGAAATGGAGCACGAGAGACGCCAAACGCCTACTCATTGATTCCTGGCCTTTCTTGGTCGGCGGTCTGGCGACGATCGTGTATGTCCGTATCGATCAGATCATGTTGCGAGAACTCGTCGGCGTAAAGGAACTCGGTTATTATTCGGTGGCCTTGTCCATTTCTTTAGCGTCTTACGCCTTGCCGAGCGCGGTGATGATGAGTCTCGCACCCTTAATCACAGGCTTCGAAAAATCTACTGTTTCGAAAGACGAGTTGCTCTTGGTTTTGTTCGGATTGATGTGGTGGGTATCCCTTCCTTTGTCGGTTCTCGTTTCGTTGACGGCACCTTGGGGTATCCGACTTCTCTTCGGAGACGAATACGCTCCGACGGGGCGGATAATCTCGATCCACATCTTCTCCAACATTCCGGTGGCTCTTGGCGTGGCTCAAACTTATTGGAGCGTCCACGACCGCAAGGGCTCAACCGTCGTGTACCGAGCGATCGTAGGAGCGATCGCCTCCGTCGTTCTGAACTATGTGCTCATTCCATACTACGGCGGTATAGGTGCGGCGATTGCAGCCGTCTGCGCAATGACGATCGCCGATGTCGTCACGAATTCGGTAATCGATCCAGTCGTTTTTCGCCTTCAGATTCTTGGAGTGTTTCGGTTTCCTTCGGCTGGCTTGCTTCGAGACGTCATCTTTCGAGAGCCGAAACCGTTCAATGAGGGTGCCGTTCTCCCGTAGGCAACGATTCAACAACAAAACGAGCTACCCAACATGGCCGAAAGCACTCCACCAACATCGTTATCGAACGAGTCGGAGTCGGACGACTATTCTGTTTATTCTTCGGAGTTTGTGCCAACCCTTCTCGATCAATTGAAGTTCGAATGCAAGAGCATCATCGGGCGTCGGTTGCTTCGAAACCCGGTCGCCGAATATGGTCGTCGGGCTCGACTACTGAATTTAGGGTGCGGATTGGCTTATTATCCGGAGTTCGTTAATGCGGACTTCTTTCGTTTTCGGTTTTCGAAAGAAGATAAGTTGTTCTGGGGAGTCGACCTTCGCTATCCGCTTAGCTGCCCCGACGATTTTTGGGAAGGCGTTTACACCGAGCACACGCTAGAACACCTTACTCCCACGCAAACGCTGGCCTTGTTAAAAGAGGTGTATCGCACTATGAAACCGGGTGCTTGGGCACGGATCATAGTGCCGGATTTGTCATTGTACGTTGCCTACTACACCCGCCAGCCGGGAGTGTCAGTGGAGTTTGAAAAGTGGAACTTGCGCGGTGCCGCTTTACGATCTTTGTCCCAAAACTTCGGGCATAGAGCGTTGTGGGATTTCGAACTAATGTCGGATTGCCTTCGTCGTGCCGGGTTCTCGAGGATCGAACGACGATCGTATCGCGAGGGACAAGACATGCGACTACTGAAGGATTCGCCTAGTCGCGTCTTTGAATCGCTCTATATCGAAGCTCGAAAAGCTCCCGTCTAATCCGTCGTACCTCGTGACGCCTCCGGTTCTGCTTTTGATTTTCAACCGTCCCGAATCGACGGCTCGGGTATTTGAAGCCGTACGTAAGGCACGACCGGTTCGACTCTACATCGCTGCGGACGGTCCGCGCCCGAATCGCCCCGGAGACGTCGAGCAATGTCGCATGGTCCGAGAGGTGGTTTCACGGATCGATTGGCCATGTCAAGTTGAAACATTCTTTCGAGAGCATAACTCTGGCTGCCGCAAGAACGTGAGCGAGGGCCTTTCTTGGTTCTTCGAAAACGAGGAGGAAGGAATCGTACTGGAGGACGATTGCTTACCCGATCCGACTTTCTTCAATTTCTGTGAAGAGCTGCTAGATCGCTATCGGAAAGATGATCGAGTAGCCATGATTTCGGGCAATCGTTTCTCTCCACTTAGCCCGGGGGAGACAAGCTACATCTTCAGTCGCTACAGTCACATTTGGGGATGGGCCGCTTGGCGGCGTACCTGGCTAGCCTACGATTCGGAGTTGCGTCGCTGGCCCAATTTACGAAGCACAACTTGGTTGCGCGATTGTCTCGACGGTGATTGCGATGCGGAATTCTACTGGAGAACCAAGTTCGACCGAACACACGCCGGAATGATCGACTCATGGGATTATGCATTGTTCTTTTCTTGTCTGGTGGACGGAAGCCTAACGATATTGCCGGAGACGGCGTTGGTGGCCAACATCGGAGCGGGAACCGGCGCGACGCATACGTCGTCTTTGGCGGATTCTCTTCTTCCGGAAGTCCGTGGCGTCCGTTTTCCTCTGTCGCATCCGCCGGAGCCAATGCGATCGAAACGGAACGACGATTGGACCGAACGAAATGTTTTTCGAACTCGACGAAGTCCCGTCCGAGCTTGGATTCATCGCTGGCCTTGGTTACATCGGCTTTGCGCATCGACCAAATCTCGATGGTTGGGTCGATGATTATTCGCGCATGTTCAAAGCTGAACAAACATGAGGCAAACCAATCGGTAAACCGAAGTATTCGGAGGCAACCCGGCGAAACCCAAAAACTATGATGACCTTGAAATATCTCAACATCGGCTGCGGCAATAAGTTTCATCGCGACTGGATCAACGTCGACATGGTCTCCCGGGATCCCGCAGTTCGCGCTTGCAATATCCTAAAAGGTCTGCCCTTTGCCGACGACTCGATGGAAGTCATTTACCATTCGCAGGTGCTTGAGCATATTCCGAAAGCGAATGCCGAGTCGTTTGTTCGGGAATGTGCCCGAGTATTGAAGCCGGGAGGCATCATGCGCGTCGTCGTCCCCGACCTAGAGAACATCGTCGATGAATATCGAAAGGCTCTAACGCAGAATCTGACATCGCCGACCACCGAATCGGAAGCTGAATACGATTGGATCATGCTGGAAATGTACGATCAAGCGGTTCGGTATTATCACGGCGGTGAGATGGCTCGTTATCTTTGCCGTGATACTCTTCCCGGCGAAAAATACGTACTTGATCGAATCGGGTTCGTCGGTCGCGAACTGCGAAAGAAGTCTCATGAACGGATGCAGGCCTCGAATCGAACAAGATCGTTGAAACAGGTGGCAAAGAATGTTCTCGAAAGCGCATACAATTTATTTACTTCCCAGGCGTATCGAGTCGGTCGTTTTCGAACCGGAGGAGAAGTCCACTTGTGGATGTTTGATCGATATTCGCTTGCGCGACTTTTGAAGCGGTGCGGGCTGGGAGAAGCCGAGGTCGCGTCTCCGACCGAGAGCCGCATTGCCGATTGGAGCCGATTCGAGCTCGACGCGAGAAACGGTGAGGTCTACGATCCGACCTCTCTCTTTATGGAATGCTGTAAGGTCGCACGATGAGCCTGTCCGAGTTTATTCCATCGCCATTGGTTCCGGAGGCTCGAGCCTCGAAGGTGAAAGACTTCTCGGTCGGGTTGATTGTCGATAGCTACCGACGCTCGTTCGACATTGACGTAACCTCCTTTTTCGGTGATCGCAGGACGATTGACGCCTACTGTTGCCCGGTTACCGAGTTGGTTTTTTTCGCACCGTCGACGCTTGCGGGCGACGGAGCTTTCTATGAACAATTGCAGCGATTCCCGTGGTATTACATGCCCTGGAAATGGGAGCACGGCGTGGTGCTCGATAGTCTCCCTCGAGCATCGCGAGTTCTCGAAATCGGATGCGGCGAGGGAGCTTTTCTAAGGCGGGTCAACGAAGCCGGTGCCTTCGGCGTGGGACTGGAGTTGAATCGAGCCGCGTGTGTTAAAGCTCAAGGCGATTCACTCAACGTCTTTCATGAAACGGTGCAAGATCATGCGATTCGACATTCGGCGGCTTACGATGTCGTGTGTTCCTTTCAAGTCATGGAACATGTCGTCGACTTGAGGAACGTACTCGATGCTTCGATCGAGACTTTAAAGCCGGGAGGGAAGCTCGTCGTCAGCGTTCCCAATAACCGCTCATTCTTGCGCTATGCAGACGATGTCCTCAATCTTCCTCCGCATCACATGAATCATTGGGACGAAGTTTCCTTGGCTAAACTTTCCGACGTTTTCCCGATTGTACTCCAAGATATTCGCTTCGAACCATTGCAAGACTATCACTATCTTTGCGTGATGAACGCAACCATCGATTCCTGCCTACCGAGTAAACGGTTGCGTGGCATCGCCAAGCGTGCGGCAAAAGCAGTTGGGTTACATTCTTTCGTGGGTTTTTGGAAGGATCGAATCCCCGGACACACGGTGACGGCCTTCTATTCGAAAAAGGTTTGATTTGAATCGCGACGAAGGTCAATCGACGCCGGAGGCAATCCGTCCATGAAGCCTTTGCTGATTTCTTCCTTCGACGCTCGATGGGGGGCGGGAATTGCTGCCGGTCGGCTTCACGCATCATTGCTCCAACAAGGCTATGAAAGTCGGATGGCCGTATTGCATCGCTTCGGGAATCAGGCCGGTGTCGAGCAAATTGTTTCCGGGTTTTATCTCCGATTCGTTCACCGTTGGAAAAGACGCTGCATGCGTTTTCTAGGGAGCTTACTTACTGACGGAAGGGCGACACAGCGTTCCACGGGGCTCGTAGGCTCCGGGAGCCTTAAGTCGATTCATCGATTCGACGCGGACGTCCTCAATCTCCACTATTGCAGCGAAGAGTTTCTTTCGATCCGCGATGTGTCGCGTCTTCGAAAGCCTGTGGTCTGGACGCTACACGACATGTGGGCATTCGGAGCGACGGAGCACTATTTTCCGGAGGATTCCAACCAGCGCTGGCGGAAAGGCTTCGACGGCGGAGATCGTCCGACGAATCATCGATTCGATTTGGACCGCTTCATCTGGCGGTTAAAGCGACGATTCTGGAACCGTCCGCTTCGGATCGTCACACCGACGCGTTGGTTGGCCGGGTGCGTTTCTCAATCGGCTTTGATGCGGGATTGGCCGATAGAAGTTGTCCCTAACACTCTCGACCTGGAAGTTTTTTCGCCGATTCCTAAATCGGAAGCCAGATACCGACTGGGACTTCCGCCAAATGGAAAACTACTGTTGTTCGGAGCGGCAGGCGTTTCCTCGGATCATAGAAAGGGTTCCGATCTGATGTTCGAAGCTGTGAAACAACTCTCAACGCGCGTCGAGAATTTGACGGGAATCGTCTTCGGCAGAACCAGCCCTTCGAACAGGCCTGACCTCGGAATTCCGATCCATTGGACCGGGCATATCGAAGACGAAAAACGAATGGCGGATCTCTACAGCGCCGCCGACATAACGTTGGTCCCTTCGCGACAGGACAATCTCCCTCAGACTGCGGTCGAAGCGCAAGCCTGTGGTTGCCCAGTGGCGGCGTTTCGTATTGGTGGCTTACCGGAGATCGTGGACCATCGAACAACAGGGTATTTGGCTCAGCCTTTCGACATTAAAGAGTTCGCCGCCGGGCTCGAATGGCTAATGTCGAACGAGGTTAAACCCGAACAACTGGCTAACAGATGTCGCGAGCGAGCGAACGAACGATGGTCGACGAAAGTCGTTGTCGATCGCTATATCGACGTTTACGAACGAGCGAAAGGCGACTTTGAGCGGTGGTCTCGTGACGGACGATGAACTTCCGGAAAATTCTCACTCCGGTCCGTTTGAGGGATATGACGTTGCGAATGTAGAGCCGCAATCGTTCCGAGAATTCAACCGACGGCAATTCGCCAACCACCCTTGCGGCGGCGGATACTACGACATCGTCTTCGTCCGCTTATGACCGTTTATTCGTCGCTTTAAAAGAATGGTGTTCAAAACTTGGAAATGAACGTCGGATCTCGTCAAAATGCCAGCTGGATCGGGATTTGCTTAACGTTTGCGGTACTGATCCCCTTTGTAATGCTGGTCCTACAAGTACCCTACTACCCTCTTGCCTTTGTGGTCGGCGCGCCGGTGCTTTTTGCGGGCATATATCCCTCTTACAGAAACATACGATTCGATACGCTCTATTTTGTAGCGGTCGCGACCGTGTTGCTAGCCATGACTTTCCTTATGCAAGTCCATCCTGATCAATCGATCAAATGGCATCGCCTCATCCTCTACTTGGTCTATGGATCGCTCGCCGGAATAATGCTCAGAATGCTCATTACGTTATTTGGTGATGTGCCAGTACTGATTGGGCTTTGTTGCGTAAGTATTTTGCTGGGAGCCGCCGGCTTCGGCGTCATTCGCGCAGTTGACGTCGAAAGATATATCAGGGTGGATAGCGGCGATGTTTTTCGAAGCAACGACGAATTGGAAGAAATCGTGTTCTGGAGAGTGGCCAGAATCCAAAATGTGGTCATCGGCGTGGTTTCTTATGCAGCGTTGGGCGCAAGTTGCTTGAGTTGTTTCTTCGTTGCGAGGAGTAAAGCAATTTCCGTTTTGCTCGCCGCTACGATTTTAATTAGCTTGTATTCGAACATTGTTTTTGTGACTCGATCGGCCTTCGTGGCGGTGGGGTTCGCCTCATTGACGATCTTCGGCTTGATGTTCGTGAGAGGAGGTGCTGAACGTCGCGTTTTGATGTTGCGGCGGGCGATACTCTTAGGCTTCGTGTCTCTGACGTTGGTCGCAATAGGCATGTTGCTCTTGCCGGATCGCTTGGAAGCGTTTCGATACCGATTCTCAAGCGAGAGCGGAAGCAATCACGGACGAATCGAAGTTTGGCGAGAAGCTCTCGACTTGATTTTGGAGAACCCACTTGGAGGCTCAGTCGGCAAGTTGCGAAGCCAAGAATGGGCTCATAACTTTATTCTGGATATCGGGCTCTCATCCGGATGGATAGGAATCTTAGCTGGCGTGGTTTTGCTAGGAACCCTTGTTCGCCAAGTTTGGTTGGCCAGTCGCGACGATGAGTTGCTTTCGAGTATTGCAAGCATTCACGTGTTATCGTTCTTCTTTACCTGTTTGGCAATCGCGATGATTCATCCTCCTCAGCATTGGCTATACAATGCCTTCTTTATAATCGCTGGTTTTTTCTCGTTCACTCCAACTTCGCCCGAACAATCAGACGACGAGCTGTAGAACCGATTCGTTTCGGAATTCGGGCGTCGCCGAAAGAACCGATCGGTTCCGTCGGCGGACAAAAATCGACTGAAAGACATATCTCATGCTTCCCGACACCCTGATCGTAACGCCGACCGTCGGTAATCGTTCGACTATCGATAAAACGGTCAAGTCGATTCGAGATATTGGCGGTGATAGAGTAAGTCATGTCATCGTCTGCCCAAATAGCGCGATGGCACGAATGAAGGACCGGTTTCCGCATTCTTCCGTCCTCGAAGAGGAATCGCCCAACGGAGTTTACGCCGCAGTCAATTTCGGTTTACGACAAGCCGCTCCGCATCATCGTTACCTCGGCTATCTTAATGACGACGACTATTGGTTCGCGGGCTTTGCCGATCTTTTTAAGGCGCTCGACAGCAAGTCCGACGTATCCGTTGCGTATGGAAGAACACTGTATGTCACCAAAGGAGACAAACCTCTTTTTGAGTTGCCTTCCTACTCTCGATACAAGTCCTTAGGCACATTGCTTGCTCAACGAATCGCCTTCTTGGCCCAACCGGCGGCCTTGTTTCGACGTTCGGTCTACGATTGTCTGGGCGGTTTCGACGAATCGTATAAGCTCTATGCCGATACCGATTTTTGGATTCGGGCGATCGAATCGAACCATCGTTTCAAGTTCGTAAACTCGCGTTGTGCTGGCTATTTGGTGCAGGCCGGACTCATGCTTACTGATCGATCGAAATCGGAAGGCGAGCGGCTGAAAGTACTCGAATCGCACGGAATCACCCGCGATTACCGTGGACGATTAGAAAAACTACGGTTTCGTTGCGCTAATTTCATATACTACCTAAAGCGAATTCGACAATTCGGATTTAGCTCAATCGACAACTATGTAGAATGAAACGCAACGAAGGAGAAATTTCAACATGCCTAATCGATCGGGTTGTTTGGAACCTTCCGCAAATCGTGCGGCTCAGTACGCACCCTCTTGAAGTATGACGGTCTTGAATGTCCGAAAAAGAATAAAAAGATCTAAAGAACAAGACCAATTTCGAACGTAATAGCGATCGAAATGCAATCGCTCATTGTAGGTGGTGTTGTTCCTGCCTGAAATCTGCCAGAGACCTGTAAGGCCCGGTTGAACTCGAAGGTACATTTCATATGTATCGCCATACTTTTCGATTTCTTTTTCGACGATAGGTCTTGGACCAACCAAGCTCATGTCGTTGACAACAACATTCCAAAGCTGCGGCAGTTCATCCAAGCTCGTTTTTCGGAGCATCCTACCTCCCCTCGAGATTCGTGGATCACGCTTCAGTTTGTGATTTCGATTCCATTCATCTCTCAGCACGGGATCTTGTGCAAGATGTCGCTCCAAAACCTTGTCCGCATCCTGAACCATAGTCCGAAACTTCCATGCCCAGATTCGTTTGCCACCTCGTCCGATACGTTGCTGACAATAGAAGATCGGACCAGGAGAGCCCAATCTCACAAGCAACATACAAGACAATAAGATTGCTATTAAAATGGGCGAAAATACGAAAATTAGCGAGAGATCCAACAATCGCTTGCTCACTTGCGAACCGATTCGATCAAGTCGATCGGTGCAATGTATCTCGACACGTTCTTGGCGATCCACGATCTTGGAGGACAATGTTGGAATCGAACTTAGCTTTGTCGATAAAATGACTTCGGGAATTCCTGTGAACTGTCGGAAGTTCAAACTGACTTCATTTGAAACGCCCGAGACTGCTAAGCGAGCTGTGCCGTTGGAAACAAGAATGGACTCTAGGTCTGTTATCGGTCCAATATAGCATCGTTCCAGCGATTCAGTTGCAGACCAATGTTGTTCGGGGTTATAGGCAATGCCTAGCGGTCGAAGCCCATCGCGACGGGAATGAAGTAGCCGCCTATAGAGATCCATTGATGAATCGGACTCCCCAACAACGAGCACCGGTTGGCACCACCAATTGAATCGCGACAAAATAGAACGAGCGAATATTCTTATGCTCGGAAGAATTGCCGCCAAGAATAACCCCAGTATCAACAAGAAAATCACCAAATCGATCGATTCCGAAAAAATGAAAGCTCCAACGGCCATCCCCATAGTTAATACAAATATGGACTTATTGATTTGCAGGAACTCGTCAAGCTGCCCAATTCCGCATGCAGGATACAGCCCGTGCAATCCATGAGAAATCACAAACATAAGTGCCAAGATAACAATTCGCGAGATATCAAGACTTGCCGCACTTCCAGTAAAAAATAAAAAAGTATTATTGCAAATCTGCCATGACAACATTACCCCGCAAAAATCTAATAAAAGCAAAGGGGATGTGGATTTTAGATCGTTCCAAGTCTGAATAGCACCTAAATGTTGACTGCCAAGCGCCGAAATGTTTAACTTCGAAAAGACGGATTTCTCCACCTCGAATTCTTTTTCGTCTATCTCGACCCCTCTAAACTTCAACAAATCAACAAGCCCCAGCTCAAGTAATCGGGAATAAGTAATCCAAACATCCGAGTATGACTAACTGGATTCTCTCTCGCAACTGTTTCTTTCAGTTTTCTCACTATACATATTCAATATCGAAAACTTTAGAGGCACTTGCGGCTCCCATCATCCAGAGAAGTGGGAAACCGATATCGTGTGGCATCCACACAGTTAGAATCGCTATTGCGACTGCAAAGACACCACTAGAAAAGAAGATACACATTGCTCGGTCCTCCTCGCTGGCTGCACCCGTTGCCCTCATGATCCAAGCCAACACGGTCAGCCCAAGAGCCAAGGCAAAAAAAACAACTCCAAGCCAGCCAAAACGCAGCGTTAAGAGCAAATACTGATTGTCGATGAATCTGATTTTTCGAATGGCAGTTCGGTCTTCGGGACCCAATGGCACGTTGACCGGAAACCCAGAAACGCTTTCACTTCCAAAGCCGATCCAACCGGCTCTTATGACCGCGCGCCGGTACATCTTCAAGACATGGAGTCTACTCATTGTCCCAGACATCACGACTTCTTTCTCGTCGACTACGACCTTGTTCGTATCCTTTTCAACAACCTCTCCTCCCCAAATACGAGTCAATTCAATTGCACGATCGCGATTAATAACCACGACAATCACAAATGCAACAAACGCGATTCCTAATGGAATTCTGATTCTTGGTTGCAAATAGAAAATGGAGAAACTTGCAGAAATCAAGAATGCCAAAATAGGCGCGCGAGAGCCCGTTGCAGTAATTCCGACGAGTGCGAAAAAGGGAAGAAGTAATACAATCCAATTCCATTCTCCTCGACGACCTTGATACAGTGTCCCGAACACCCAAGGGAGCATCGCCACCTGCAATACCCCGAAGAAGATGGGGTGCGCGCAACATCCCCACGCTCGCAAGAATCCCCATCGTTGACTGTCACGCGCTATTCCGTCATAGAGTCGTTCTCCATAAACCCATTCCCACGGATGCAACCAAGTTACAGACTCAAAGACCGAACCAACCATCAGCACAACGGCAACAGCCAACCCAAACGGAGCTAGAAATCTCATGTTGCCTAAATCGTGCAACGCCAATCTGCCTGCAAGGTACGGAACGACCCATTCTGCATAAGCTTGAATCGGGATCATCCAGCTCCAACCCGAGTTTTCAATATCCGACAGAAGATTGACTAGAATGAGCATCAACATGGATGCATCAAGCAACCCTAGACGCCACGGGAATGTTGCCGCAGGATGCAAGCAATATGCGAGCAACGAAAAGATAGAAACGGCAAGACGAACATCCAATCGCTCACCCAAAAAATCAATCCTAACCCATGTCGGAACCAAACAGCACAAGAGTACCACTGCACCAATCGCTTTTTGCGGTCCAAATCGAAAGGCGAGAAATAACCAGAGCGTGCAAAGACACGCCACACTTACACTCCACAAAACCATATAAAGGTCGCTCCCATTTTATCGGATGATCGTATGAATACGCGTCGTGGCCAGACAATCACTCCGTCAAGCATTTTCCTTCGTCTACCAATCAATTGCAATTGTATTTATGCTGTATAACCTATAATTAAATCACGGGATTGTCCCTCTATTCAATGCCCCCTTTTCAACTGAGTGAATGAATGCTCCATGCAAGCTTCCTACTGCAGCCAGTTGAACATTTTGGATTCCTACTGAAACGCGGCAATGAACTCTTGAATGACATTGAACGTTCACGCTATTTCCGGTACGCAACAAACGAGTCTCGGCAGCAACTTGTTCTATCTCGATGGCTAGTACATGAACGCCTAGCCCGAAGTTTCCCCCATCTGCCTTGCAACTGGCAACTCACGTACGATGCGATTGGTCGTCCAGCTGCTCAACATCCGGAATTGTGTAATTCGGTAAACTATAGCCTCTCCCACTGCGATCACTTGACGATCTGCGCGATTAGCAACAATGCTGCCATCGGAATCGATGCCGAACCCATTCGCCCTGCCGTTAAGGACAGCTTTATTGAAATCGCATTTACTGACTTGGAACAAGAAACGATTCGAAGCTCAAACTGGGATTCAATTCAAGAAATGCGATTCCGTTGGACCATCAAGGAGTCGCTCGGGAAAATGACTGGTCAAATCGGATTTGAATCCATAGTTGCGTTTTGTACGGCTTCGATTCCCAGTATGAATGAACCCTTCGTGGTTAGCTGCCCCCGTTATCACTCCTGGATTTACAACATTCCTGTCGGCTCTGATCATGTTGTAACCCTAGCGGTTTCGCAAGATACCGACGGGCCAATGGAACTTGTATGTGATGATGCTGCATATTGGTTTCTAGACCAGACAACGGATGGTTAGAGTGCAGCAGTCCAACACAGATTTCGATTTTGAGGATGTCCAATGCTGAGGATTCAGCGTGAAGGCTTCAAAAGCGCACCTTGGTGGCTACGTCTGAGTATGCCCTTTGTAATATGGCGCATGAAAACAGCCTGTCGAAGTATATATTTAACTTTTGACGACGGACCAACGGCTGGCGTCACAGAAAAGATTCTGGAAATCCTAGACGAATACTGAGTCAAGGCCACCTTCTTCTGCTTAGGAAAACAAGCCGAAAAATATCCGGAGCTGTTGCGATCGATTTATTTTGGCGGACATACTATCGGCAACCACAGTTTCTCGCATCTCGACGGTTGGGCCGTCTCCGCCAAAGCATACACCGCCGACATTGATCGAGCCGACCAAGTTTTGACGTCACTGCTACCGGAGAGAACCAATCTCTTTAGGCCTCCGTACGGACGCATTACACCCAGCAAATGGTACGCTCTCCGGAAAAATTATCGCATTTGCATGTGGGACGTAACTGCGCAAGACTTCCTAACCAATCTCGATTCGACAGACGTGTTGGAAAACATCATCAACCATGCGACATTGGGTTCGATCGTCTTACTTCATGACTCAGAACTTGCAGCCCCTCGAGTCCTGAACGCTTTACCGCAAGTCATTGAGACAATAATAAAACGAGGATTTAGATTGAAACCAATGTTTCGTTCAATTCATTCGAAGTGAGCAAATCTGCGATGCGGCCTGCGGATCCATTGCGATGCAAAGCACTTACATGCAAACAGTTCATTTCTATTGCGGTACATGACAATACTTCACGAATAGCTCTGGCCAAACCCAAAGTCGATATTCCTTTATTTGAGATCGTTTTCGAAACACCAAGTCTCGCCAATCGTGCAGCGTTAGACTGCTTATGGGCCAATGCTTAGCTCAGTGAGCGGCAAGATTTCCGTTTTCATCGAATTCCATTTCACGCAGTTCATCCAGCGCGGTCCAATTGGAATTCGTTGCTCTTTCTAACCACAACGGTTCAGAAATCTCCATCTCGGCCACGGCAAGCGTATCCAAAATGCGAACAATTCTGGAATTGCGGAAATTGGATATCGGCAACGTGTCAAGCATTTTTTCTATGGCTTCTCGGTCCGAATCAAACGTTATCGGGATCTTGGCGCTTTGTGGCGTTAGCGCGGTGAGAGCATTAACGTTGGTCGCTTGGTGATCGGTCTTTTGAACAAGTCTTGATGTCGTCGCGTCTGCCATCCCAATTCCAATTGCGTTTCCATGTGTTTCGGTTGACAAATCCCGCACGAAGATTCTACGAATAAAGGGAGAGGTCCGATCGCCCCGCATCGGCAAACTGCTATAGCCGTGGATGCGCCGGTTAACAACATTGGGGTCCATTCCAGAACCGCTGATGTTTTTGCCGATTTCGTCAACGATGAGCAAATCAATTTCATCAAACGGCAACAATGGCATTAGTGATCTGGCTTCTACAACCAAGTCGGCTTCCGCCGCTTCCATATTTTCACTACGAATGGCTAAAAGCCGAGCGATGTCGTGAAACTGGTTTTCGATGATTCCGATTCCGCCAAGCACGGGTGCATTCCGGAGTATTACACTTGCCAGCCCCCGAATGACTTGCTCGTAGCCTATTTGTATTCCAGAGAGATGCATCGTCGTCGCCCCTGTTCTTTTGCCCAAGCCGATGACACACATTTTGAGCAGCCCACTCCCCAGCGTGCCAGCGAAATCGGTATGCGGCTTAATTCGATTGATCAGAATGATGCCGTCGGCAGCGAGGGCTTCAGTACTGCAATATGCTGCGACTTGGTCCGTCGAAACACCCACTTGCCGAACTTCCAATGAATCTCGAATCGGGACGTTCATCGATTCCTCAGTGATTCCGTATCTTGCCAGAACATCGCGTTGGCCTTGCGGAGTCGCTCCCCCGTGACTTCCCATGGCTGGAATGATAAATGGTTTCGCCCCAATGCGTCGGAGCTGTTCGAGAACCTCAGCAACAATTTCTGCCAAGTGCGTTATGCCGCGACTTCCGACCCCAACCGCGATGCGATCTCCCGCGTGGATTTTGTTGCGTAACTTGATAAACTCGACGTCAAGAGTACTTCGAATATCGATCGGATGTGTGGCTTCGAAATTTTGCCGAATACGTATAAGTCGTGGAAGTTCCATTCTGATTCGGTCCGTTATCGTCTGAGAAGAAAACCATTGGCTGATCGCAATTTTTGCGATTCTCGCCTGGAGCTCGCACCTTGCAATCCCAATTCCTGTAAAATTGTATTGGAACCTAGAATCCACTCTGCCGTCAAACGCAGAAATACAAGATCGCACAATTGCAATCCCACCCCAATCCTACCCCCCATTTCCGTTGGAAAATTTGCCATGCCTTTGCAACCAAACCGCCGCTCGTTTTTCAAATCAGCTACGCTTGCGAGCGCTGCCATCGCCCTCCCTGCACTTCAATATTCAAGAGTCTATGGTGCGAACAGTCGGCTCGGAATTGCAAGCATCGGAACGGGGGGGAAAGGATGGAGCGATTTGAACGGTGTTGCGGCAAGTCCTGAGGTTGAGGTCATTGGACTTTGTGACATCGACAGTTCATTGGAGCACCTCGGTAAAGCAGCATCGAAGTACCAAAACGCAAGACGATACGATGACTGGCGGATACTGCTAGACGAATCGAAAGACATCCAAGGCGTCTTAGTATCAACTCCCGACTTTATGCACGCCCCGATCTCCTTGGCTGCCATGCAACTGGGCAAACATGTGTTTTGCCAAAAACCGCTAACCCATACGGTTTTTGAAGCAAGACAAATGCAACTCGCTGCCAAGAAGTTTAAACTTACAACACAAATGTGCAACCAAATCCAGTCGCACTCGGCCTACCGAACAGCGGTTCACATCGTGCATACCGGAATGATAGGAAAGGTAAAGGAAGTCCACTCTTGGCAGGGTGGTGGGACAGCTTGGCCAAGACATATTCCGCGTCCGGAGGGGTCTGACCCAGTCCCAACTGATGTTCGGTGGGATCTATGGCAAGGTGTTGCACCGGAGCGTCCGTACAAGAAAGGTATGTATCATTCGTTCAATTGGCGAGGTTGGCAAGATTACGGCACCGGCCAGTTAGGTGATTTCGGTTGTCACATTTTGGATCCCGTATTTAAGTCATTGAAGCTGGGTTCTCCGACATCTCTAAAAGTGAGTGCCCCTCCGTTAATGCCGGATTCGTGGACTGATAGTGCAACGGTGAAATACGAATTCCCAGGAACAGAGTATACGCTTGGTCCATCGATCCACCTGACTTGGTATGACGCAGTGGGCATATCGCCGAACCGTGAGCTATTAACCGACATACCATCGAGCTTCAAATTGCCAAATGCTGGGTCCGTGCTTGTTGGGGAAAAGGGTTCGCTGGTCATTCCTCACGTTGCGATGCCTAAGCTATTTCCGGAAGAAAGGTTTCCAGCGGACAAAACTCCGGTGATCAAGGAAGTCGACCACTACGTCCAATGGGCGGACGCATGCCGTGGAGTGGGGCAAACAACTTCGCACTTCGATTATGCTGGGCCACTTACTGAGGCTGTGCTGTTGGGGACTATTGGGATTCGTTTTCCCGAACAGGAGCTAAAGTGGGACTCGAAGGCTCTCAAGATTACCAACCACGCAATGGCGCAAGAGCGCCTTACTAAATCGTATCGCAGAGGTTGGACACCCACTTGGCTTTGAAAGTGCGATTCCGTTAATGCGAACCAATTCTGTTTTAGTACTAAACGCTGGTTCCGCTACCCTTAAGTTTGCGATTTATGTAGGCGAAGAGCTTGTTGGAGACGGCGTCCAGAATGTGGCCGACGGATACCAAAAAGCGGTTGAAGCGATGCTTGCAAAGGCAGAATTGCATGATGCGGCGATGGTCGCGCACCGCGTTGTGCACGGCGGGGTTAACTTTGTTGAACCGACAATTGTTACGCCAACCGTCATCGAAGAGCTCGAAAAAATTATCGGCTTGGCTCCGTTACACCAGCGGCCTGCAGTCGAAGTGATGAAGACGATCACGACCATGTTACCTAAATCTGTTCAGGTTGCTTGTTTTGACACTGCGTTCCATGCCACTTTGCCTCCTGCCGAAAAACGGTTGCCACTCCCTCGTCGTTTTTACGATCAGGGAATTCGTCGATACGGCTTCCATGGATTGTCTTATCAGTCTATTGCCAGCCAACTTGCAAATATTTCAGAGCGAGCCGCGACAGGCAAGACCATTGTATGCCATCTCGGGAGTGGTTCCAGTTTGTGCGGTTTAGTAAATCGACAGAGTCGGTATACAACCATGGGACTTACTCCCTTGGACGGATTGATGATGGGGACACGGTCTGGTCGCATCGACCCCGGAATTGTTTTTTACCTTTTGCATCAAGGGCAATCGGTGAGCGACGTTGAGCAATTGCTAAACAAAGAATCAGGCTTGATCGGCGTCTCGCAAGTCTCCAGCGATATGCGGACGTTACTTGCCTCGAATTCGCCAAATGCGGCTGAAGCGGTCGAAATGTATTGCCGCTCCGTAGCAAAGGAAATTGGCAGCGCTATGGTGGCCCTGCAAGGCGTAGATGCTATCGTATTCACGGCTGGCATTGGCGAAAACTGCCCGATCGTAAGGCAAAAAATTGTCGACAACTTTGGTTTTCTAGGCATTGCAATCGATTCCGATTCGAACTTAGAGAATCGAGACCAGCTTCATATGGTGAACAGTCGAACCCAAGTTTTTTGCATTCCAACCAATGAGCAGCAAGTTATTCGCGAGCTGGTCGAACCGTTTTTAGATAGAGTCCGAAGAAAGTACCCGTCACACTCCGTGTGACGTTGCCTCAAAAACCAAAGGTTTTTGAACTGCTGACGTCACACGGAGTGTGACGGGTACTTTAAAATCACAGCCTCTGAGCGTGCCACCCGGTGGCCTGGTACCTTTCAGTCTGCCGCTCGCCTAAACGTCGCTCCGCCTCCACCCTTGATTCAAAACCCAAAAACGGACAAACCTGAAATGAACCTTCGACTTCACGCAGCCCAAACAGTCAACTTGCTCGTATTTGCGATTGTATCTTGCTGCTTGATTCGATTTGCGGTTGCAGCGGATTCGGAAAACTGGACGCAATGGCGTGGACCAACAGCAGACGGAGTTGCCAGCGAGAACGCGAAGCCGCCATTGCGATGGGACGATAAGACAAACGTAAAATGGGTTGCAAGCTTGTCTGGCGAGGGTTCCGCAACACCGATTGTGTTGGGCGATCGGCTATTTGTAGTTGCTGCCGAAAAGACTTTGAAAAAGAGTCCGAAACCGGTCGTCAACGACGAGCGAGCAAAGACGACTCCTGACGAGTATTTCTATCGCTTCCTCGTAACATGTATCGATCGAGAAACGGGCAGGACCATTTGGCAACAGACCGCGACTGAACAAGTTCCCCACGAAGGACGTCATGAAACAAACACTTATGCTGCGGGATCACCAACCACCGATGGTGAGCGATTGTATGTTTCATTCGCTTCGCGAGGTTTTTTTTGTTACTCGCTACAAGGGAAATTGATA
Organism: Pirellula sp.; assembly: GCA_043744075.1. Classification (GTDB taxonomy): domain Bacteria; phylum Planctomycetota; class Planctomycetia; order Pirellulales; family Pirellulaceae; genus JBKCUI01. The sequence goes on from JAYTVL010000527.1 coordinate 114,347, forward strand.
TGGCAGGTCGACCTGGGAGACATGCGAACTCGGTTCGGTTGGGGAGAAGCGGTTACGCCGGTTTTGGCTGGCGATCTGCTCATTGTCAATTGGGATCAAGAAGAGGGTTCATTCATTACGGCGCTTGACAAACGGACAGGTAAACAAGTTTGGAAGGTGGATCGCCCTGAAGAAGTCACGTCATGGAATACGCCCCTCGCTACTGTTTTCAACGGCAAAACCATGCTTGTCGTAAACGGAACGAATCGAGCTAGGGCTTACGATGCTCTGACTGGTAGTCAGCTATGGGCCTGTGGTGGTCAAACGATCAACGCAATCCCATCGCCAATTCGCTTCGAAAACACTGCAATATGCATGAGCGGTTATCGCGCAGCCTGCGTTAACGCCATCCCGCTCGATTCCGTCGGCGACATTACTGACAAGGGGAACGTGAAATGGAACGTGAACAAAGGCACACCGTATGTTCCATCCCCCATCATTAGCGGAACCCGATTGTTCTTTACGGCATCGAACTCGGATGTTTTAAGTTGTGTCGATGCGCGTTCAGGAAAAGTTCTGATCGAACGAAGGCGATTGCCGGGTGTCGGTTCGCTCTACTCATCGCCTGTCGTTGCGAATGGACATATCTACTTCACTGGACGCCAGGGAACTACCGTGGTCCTAAAGGATAACGAAAACCTAGACTTTGTCTCGGAAAACCCACTGCATGACGCCATCGATGCGTCGCCCGTTGCCGTCGGTAATCAACTGTTCCTGCGCAGCTGGACGAAGCTCTATTGTATTCAAGAATAGAGTTCTCTTAGGCGAGCGGCAGTTGAAATCCTACCGTAGCCATCGTAGCACGGGTGTCTCGCCAGTCATAACTGAACAAAACATTGCAAAATGAAAAATGAAAAATGAAAAATGAAAATTTGCATCTTAAAATTTGCATTTTGCAAGTTTGAATTAAATGGCAGGTTCAATACAACGGTCAACTGCCTTGGCTTCGCACTTTGTGCATGATGAACGGCACGGTTTGCCGTTCTGCACTTAGTCGGCTTTAACCGTAAAGGTGCTCAGCTTCTTTATGATTTATCTTACGAGCCTTGATGCGGTCACCTGCAATTTTTTCGCCGTTAGGATCAATATAGACGCGGCCCGTCTTTCCCGGCTTAACACTCATGACGTGAATATTGAAGATAAATGACGTGTCTGACTTGGATTTAAACCAGTGAACGTTGTCTTTGATATCTGTCACGGTTGAGCAACCACCCGGACCGAAATCGCGATCGATAGTCGGTGTGATGATCATATGGTCGCTCGAATCTTCGATGCGATCATAATGTCGACCGTGAAAATCTCCCTTCAAAATAAGAAAGGCCGTAGCCATGTTGTCGTGCCCGTGCGGAACGACGGAACGGTCCTTGTTCAATGCAAAAATTTGGTGACCGAATACTAACTCAGTGGGCAGCCCCTCCACTTTCGGGAGCGTTGCCCTTAGACTCAATTCGCCGCGCTCTTTTGGCTTGACGTCTTTGGCAAGTTTGTCGAAGTCAAGAAATTTCAGCAGGTCAGGTAAATCAACCTTTGTGTATAGCTGCTCCACTTTCTCTTGCCACTGCAGCTGATCAAGCTTCTTGCCTTTTAGATCGATGCTCCATGAATTGAGTTCTGCCAACCACTTTGCAGCGATCGGCTTCACTTCCTGGGCGAAGGCATCTCGCGTGAATAGGGTTTCAAGCAACGACCAAGTCAACAACGACCCGATCGCTTGTTGCTGAAAATCACGACGCGTCAAATTATTCATGATCGTATCCTTGTGCAAAGTAGGAACTTTTTTGAATGTGTGGCGACAATTCTATGTTTGTCGTCTTGGGTTTGGGCTATTCGAAGTATAGTCGATTCTTGACGAGGTTTGTTACGGTTACCCCCATCATTGCTTCAATATTTCGTCAATGACCGAGACGGTTAACGCGGCTTTGCGAGGCAGGCTGCTCAGACGCACCCATTCTTGGTCGCTATGCAACAAATCACCTTCGGGACCAAGAGTATCAATATTCGAGAGCCCCAATGCGGCAAGTTTGTTCCCATCGCTTGCCCCACCAGATGGCTTCCATTGAATTTTTTCCCCTATGTTGGCGCCAGCTTTCACAATCAGCTCCATCCATTGGGAGGTTCTGCTGTCCATGACCTTGGGGGATGAATGAATTCCGCCATGCACTTCCACATGGTAGCCTTCATTCTGCTGGCAGTGCAATTGAACAATATGTTGCACTTGGTCTTCAATCCATTTTTTATCCTCGCCAGATGACACTCGAACATTGATTCGAAGGACGGCCAGATCGGGGACCACGTTCACTGAGTCACCTCCGCGCACACGCCCCACGTTGACGGTTACGTCGGAACGCAGGCCGTTAAGGGCATCCATTGCCAAAGCAACTTTGCAGGCATGGATAATCGCGTTTCGTCCATCATGATAATTTCGACCAGAATGTGCCGATTTCCCGCGAACAAGGACAATGAATGTACCGGTTCCTTTACGTTGCGAAACCAATGAACCATCAGCAAGTGTCGGTTCATACAGCATTGCGAAATCGAACTGCGGAGCAATCGTCCTCCAAAGTTCATTCGACGCGGGTGAGCCGATCTCTTCATCCGGTGAAAGGACAATGCTCAGGTCCAAACCGGAGAGATCCAGAAATTTCTTGGCTGCAAGTGCTGCCCAACGCATGACGACGATTCCACCCTTGGCGTCGATGACACCGGGCCCGCGCATTCTTAAATCGGATTGCCCTTTAGAATCAGTGACATAGTACCGTTCACAGAATTGGAATGGGCTGCTGGGGCCGTATACTGTGTCGTAATGAATGTTGAGAAGAAGTCGCTTTCTAGCATCTGGGCTCGTTCCGGACAGGTCCCACCGCAAAGAGTGCCCAGTTGAGTGTGTGGACAAGGCACCTATGTCGTCGATTGTCTGATAAGTCGGAAGTTCGATCTTTTGGCATGAAACTTCTAGAGGCGAAAAGTACTCAGTTAGCCATTCGGCTACGCGGTTTAATCCAGGAACGTTGACCGACCCGGAGTTCACATTGCACAGCTGCTCAAGCTCATCGGCCATCTGATCCTGATGACTTTGAAGCCAGGCTTGGGCAGGTTTCATGGAAATCAACTACTTTGTTTTGATGTCGTAATCAAAAGAGTTTCTGCCTGACTTGACTTCAAATTTGATCTCTGACTTTTCGGAGTACTTTGCCGGAATGCCCTTCTTGCCTTCAGCACCGGTTGGCCAGACAAAGCTGACTGTGTTAGGACCAACCTTAGAGCCGTTGACTTGGTACGTATAGATTAGATCATACTTGCCTTGTGCGTCTGTTTCGCATGTCGCCGTCCGTCCTTCGTCGGGCCGAAAATTGATGATTAGACCCTGAATTGGCGCACCGTCTAAAGTTATTTTGCCTGAAACGCGTCCCAATGGCGGACGGTCACTCGGGAAACAACCGGTAAGAGACACAAGGACAGTGATCCCGACAAACAGCCTAACACCTAACATTGACAAAATACTCCCTAGAACCGAAACCAAAGCCGAATACTTGCGCAGCTTTAAAATTCCCCCAAGACGCCACCATCGGATTTTCCGATCAGTCGTTCGAAAGTACTATCGATCCACGCACCATTGATCAATGTACCTGGAACCGTTTGCTGGTTGTAGTCGATGTTTTCGCTAATGAAGTGAACCGAGCCATCGCTCAGAACAAACATCGCACCTCCCGAGTGGTTGCTACTGTATCCGCGTGTCTGGTGGATCTGGTTGTTTGCGCTCCAGTTGATTCCGTTATAAGCAAGACCTAGGACAGCGGTTGCAGCGGCTTTGATTCCGGCACTGGTTCCGGGGGTGTTGACGGATGAGCTAAAACCGAGTGCACTGCCTGCGCCTACAGTTAAGACGTGATATTTAAAGGCCCGTTCACCAATGAGAATCGTATTACTTGTTCCGTCGGTCTCGTCGCCTAACCCGCATTTGGAATTTAACCAAGCTACGCCGGTCGCCGGTCCATACTGTGGCCAAATAGGTGGTGTCGTGCTTATACTGCTACATGCGGACATGACATAATTCGACTTTGCTATCGCGATGCGGTTCGTACCATTGGATGTCACATGTCGATTATACCAAGGTGCGTTAGGGTGTGATGGGTCAAACGACAGCTTTTCATCGAAGTTGTTAAGGCTGGGGCCTGTATCCGATGGACACACAAAGGACGGAAGCGGCGTCGTCAAGGCAGCGAGCCCCACAGGAGTTGCCAGTAATGCATCCATATTCGACTGGCCTGGATTCAAAGTGTTGTAGAGCGCAGTTTGCTCAATGTAAGGCAGAACGAAAGCTCCCCAAGACCAGTGCGTCCGCTGAGTAACGGACATCATAGCCGCAGTGTTCAGCGCACCCGCAGGATAGTTGGTGATGAAGCCTGACGGGAATGACTTATTCGCGTCGTGATAGTTATGAACAGCGAGTCCCAATTGCTTTAAGTTGTTCGAACATTGCATGCGCCGTGCAGCCGCACGAGCCGCTTGAACGGCAGGCAATAGAAGCCCGACTAGAATGCCAATGATCGCGATGACCACCAGCAATTCAACTAGAGTAAACCCTTTGCGTACTACGTACTTTGTTTTCATCATTGGCCTTTGTCACTTATAAAAAAACTGAAACCACGATAACGGGGCCATGAGTTCGTTTGCACTTTTGCACGAACAGCTCCCTCATTAAGTCACTGTAAGGTGGTTCAGTCAAATCCGTCAAGCGTATAGCGACCGTGAATATGCATTTTTCGACACTTCTCGCTGAACGCCACTTTGCAATTATTGTGAATGCAATCGTTTCCGTTGGCTTTACGCCCAATGGCACTCCGTCCGGCACGGCTTCGCCGTGCCGGACGGATTTCAGCGGGGGTCTTGCCGATGACGCAGTGTAGCAGCCAGATGTGCCTCCGGCGGATAAAATCCGAATGCCGCAAGGTTAAGCGAATTGCCAACCGAAATTGTAGCGGTGCGGCGCGAGCCGCCCTGTATTTTGCTGGATATCCACTTCGCCACCGGACGGCTCGCGCCGTTCCGCTACCTTATCCTTGCGGCATTCGGATAAAATCCGACGGAAGGCCAATTTGGTGGCGATCAGCAGAAAGTGTCCATTTTTCATTGAATATTTCGCAAACCATAGACAGCCTGAGATGCTTGTTTTCACCTCACTAAATCGCTGATCCAGCTCACAAACAATGCGATGACGCACGCAATTGTCAACGCTATGCCTAACCAGCCCAAGATCGTTGCCACGCTGCCAATCTTTGCGTTTCCCACCACCTTAGAATCGCTTACTAAAAGTTGCAGCGCCACGAGGTGGAACGGCAACAAGATGGCATTCACGACTTGGCTTGTATAAATAAGCGGAATCAGAGACAGGCCAGGGAGGGATACGACGCTTACAGCAGCCACAGTCAAACCCACGAAGGCTGCATAGAAATACTGAAAATGATGTGAATCCAAATCGAGCGATGCAGGTGCTCCAATCCCATCGACGATATACAACGCCAACGTGGAGGAGATTACTAGCAAGATGACTTCCACTCGGTGAAAAGACCCCAGCACTACTACCAACGAGATCAACAAGCCTGCGATCGGTGTGCTAATCCAGGAAGGGATACCGACTAGAGATGCTGCCGCAGAGATGCCTGCATATTCCGCGCATATCGTTCCAAAATTCGCCAGCAAAAGGCCGATGACGGCGAAATAACCCATTCGCATTCCCCAACGCTGGCGAATGATTGCAACGAATCCTTTGCCACTTGCGGCACCGACGCGAACCGCCAACAAATGAAAATAGACCAGTAAGATCGTCGATGCTGGAATGATCCATAGCAGTCGATAACCGTGATCGGTGCCGAGCAACGAGTAGGTGGTGATCCCAGAAGGATCATCATCCGAGAGTCCCGCCAGCATCCCAGGACCAAGTACCGCCAGCAGCGACGTGATCGCTCCAGCCCCGGCACTGCGGTACTGAACAAATCTTCGCGCAATGCCTCGCCGATGATGAGCTACGCCATGGCGCTGCGCATCCAAGTGTTTCCGTCGCATTTTTGCAACACGATACGAGGTGCCGTTGGGCCTATTAAGTCGGCTAACCGTTCGCTTGTCGTTGCGATGATTACTCATTCAATTCCACGCGATGTTTGGTAATAGAGGACAAAACGAACCGAACAATGTTTCCTCAACCCAAAACTTGGCTCGATATACACATTTGACTTCGAGGTCAGTAGTTTATACTGAAGGGGCTCGATTCGGCGTGGCGCACTCCGTATCCACGCAGAATTACAGCAAGAAAACGGAAGCAACTCATGGTCACCAAGAAGAAGAAGAACCCCCCGCAAACGGCCGATGACCGCCATTTCGGTACTAGCGTCGAAGCCATCAAGCAAAGTTTTCTGGACAATATCAGCTACCGGCAGGCCAAATTTCCTGAAGTCGCTACGGACCATGATCGCTACATGGCTTTGGCACATACCGTACAAGACCGGATCATTCACCGTTGGTTACGAACTGCCAGCACCTATTATCAGCACGCCAGCCGTAGCGTATGTTATTTCTCTGCCGAATTCTTGCTTGGGCCGCACCTGGGTAACAACTTGGTCAACCTGGGGATTGAGCCTGAGACACGCCAGGCGATGAACGAGCTGGGACTGGACCTTGACCTGCTTTTGGCAAAAGAAGAGGAGCCGGGATTGGGCAACGGGGGGCTTGGGCGATTGGCCGCCTGCTACCTTGATTCGCTGGCGACGCTGCAAATTCCTTCCATAGGCTACGGTATCCGTTACGAGTTTGGCATCTTCGACCAGATGATCCGCGACGGCTGGCAAGTAGAGCTGACTGACAAGTGGCTGCGGTACGGCAACCCTTGGGAAGTGCCTCGGCCCGATATCCTATTTCAAGTTGGATTTGGCGGCACAACGCGAGAGAGTGTTGACGCGAACGGCCAGTATCGCGTGGACTGGATTCCGGCATCGCAGGTGCAGGGTATGGCATACGACACTTTGATCCCCGGCTTTGGCAACAGCAACGCAAACATGCTGCGCCTTTGGCAGGCCCAAGCTCCCGAGTCATTCGACTTCCAGGCATTCAACGTGGGCGATTACTACCGCGCTGTGCAAGAGAAGATCGTCTCTGAGAACATCACCAAAGTGCTGTACCCTAACGATGAAGCATTTCAAGGCAAAGTGCTTCGTTTGCAGCAACAGTACTTCTTTGTATCGTGCGCACTGCAAGACATGATCCGAATTTTCCATCAGCGCGGACAGAACCTCGAAATCTTTCACGAAAAGTTCACCGTTCAGCTGAACGATACACACCCTGCTATCGGTGTCGCCGAGCTGATGCGTCTGTTGGTCGACCAGTACAACATGGGGTGGGAGCAAGCTTGGGAAATAACACGCCGCACGTTTGCTTATACCAACCACACTCTGCTGCCCGAAGCATTGGAACAATGGCCTCTGGAGTTGGTTGCCAAGTTGTTGCCTCGGCATTTAGAGATTATTTACGAGATCAACCGACGGCATCTCGACGAAGTCCGTTTGCGATATCCCAGCGACGATGAGAAGGTGCGTCGATTGTCACTGATCGACGAGCGGCGGGGCGGGGCATTGAGGATGGCACATCTGGCTTGCTTAGGCAGCTACGCGATCAACGGAGTGTCGCAGTTGCATTCGCGGCTACTGCGAGAAGACGTGCTTCGCGACTTTTACGAACTGACGCCAAAAAAGTTCTGCAACGTGACGAATGGAGTCACGCCACGGCGCTTCATGCTGTTGGCCAATCCACGCCTCGCGGCGCTGGTCACGCAGGCCATCGGTGAAACTTGGATTCGTGACCTCGACCAGCTACAGCGTCTGGAACCGTTAGCCGATGACGCTTCGTTCCGCGCCGAATGGCGTGCGGTGAAGCGGGCAGTCAAGGTTGAACTTGCGCGGCTGGTTCAAGAACGCTCCAGCATCACAATCGATCCCGACACGATGTTCGACGTCCAAGTCAAACGATTCCACGAATACAAGCGGCAACATCTCAACGTACTCCGCATCCTGAGCGAGTACTTTCGAATCAAGGACGATCCCGCCGCCGAAGTCACGCCACGTACGTTTTTGTTTGCGGGCAAAGCGGCACCGGGCTATTTCCTCGCAAAGCTCATTATCAAACTCATTAACTCCGTTGGCGAAGTCATCAACTCCGATCCAGACGTTAAGGGTCGGCTGCGAGTCGCGTTTTTCCCGGATTTCAACGTCAAGAATAGCCAAGTGATTTATCCAGCAGCTGACTTATCCGAACAGATCTCGACAGCAGGAAAAGAGGCCTCGGGGACTGGCAATATGAAACTTGGCCTCAACGGCGCGCTGACCATCGGAACGCTGGATGGAGCTAATGTCGAGATTCGTGAACGTGTTGGAGTCGAGAATTTTTTCTGTTTCGGGCTTACAGTCGAAGAAGTCTCCAAGCTTCGAACGAACGGCTACGATCCCGCCAATATCGTTTGTTCGAATCCCTTGCTACAGCGTATTCTCAACGCCTTGGCTGATGGCACCTTTTCCCCCGGCAACGTCGAACTCTTTCGTCCGCTGATCGAAAACTTACATCAGCACGATCCTTTCTTTGTCCTTGCCGACTTCTCTTCCTACGTCGCTTGCCAATCGCAAGTCAGCGCGGCTTATCGTGACCCTGAGCATTGGTCGCGCATGTCAATTCTCAATGTCGCGCGCCTTGGCTACTTTTCCTCCGACCGCAGCATCCGCGAGTATTGCCACAACATCTGGAACGTCTCCGCTGTTGCGATGGAATGAAGAATACGCTCTGTTTCTAAACGCAGCATAGGCATCTTGCCTGTGAGGGGTAATCCTGGAATCTCAGGCTGGAAGCCTAAGCTACGTTCATTGATGGATGAAGCTTAGTACGCAAACCCCGCGCGGAGCACGAAGCTGTTTTCGAGGTCTAGGCTGCTTGACGAACGCACCCTGTAGAGCAACTCGCGATTAAATGCGTAGCCAGCTTCAATGAATCCTAAACGAAAGCCTTGACGAATTTGATCGGACCTTCCAAACTCCAGGCCGAGCATCAGGCGAATATCGTTGATGTCAATTTCATCGTTCGAGCCGTCGGTTTGTTTAATGGTCCATGCTCCGCCGCCGTAGTAACCGCTCAAGTACCACCATACGTCCGAGTTTCCTAGCGTGGCTACGTAATGTGCAAGCTTAGGCTCTGGAAAGAATAGATCGAAGCGAGTGTCCTGGTTTGGCATCCACAAGATCCCAAATGCGGGAAGCAATTTGATTCTGTTTCGGTCGAGGTAAAAGACTCCAGCCCGAAGTGTTGCGTTGGGTGTTAGGCGAAGTCGTCCAAGCGCTTTGCCTTGAATACGAATGCTTTCCGAATTGATTGCGTTAAATGCCGAAAAGACTCCGACGCGAACACCGAGTTCGACACCCAAGGTCTGCTGAGGATTGGTTTCCCATCCGGAATCGATGAACGCGCTAAAAGCAGAACCGGGCAAATCCGAACCGGGCACAGTATGTCCATCCCATTCGTGCTGGGAGTATGACGGAATGACGTACAACGGCCGGTTGCTGTTAATGAAGTTCGGGACAGCAAAAACGAGTGAGACATCGCTATCGTTCGTTTCTAATGAATTGGGCTGTCTGCCGTCGAAACCGTCCGTGCCTGGAAGCCATGTATGCCGAAACCTCGGTCCTTGAAAGAGTCGAACTACTTGATTTGTTCCTGCACTGAAATTCGCACTTGTGTTGTTCCACCAATTGCCCCAATTGTTCTGCTGAAACCCAAACGGATTACTTTGGTAAGGGTTTGGCTGGAAAGGATTGATTTGGTTCGGATTGGCCTGGTACGGATTCGCCTGGTACGGATTTGTAATATACGGATTGGTTTGGTTTGGGAGGCTCCAGGGTGAACTTAGTGGCTGTGAGCCACCGGTTCCAGGGAAAAGTACTCCTGGTGATGTGCTGGGATAGATATTCGGTTGGCCGTATGGATTCGAGCTAAACGCGGGTGCGCTAGATTGCCCCCAACCGAATAAGTTTCCGAGGTTCCAACCTGGATTTGAAAAATTTCCATAAGGATTCGAGGGAGCGTAGGCCGGCGCAGTGCTCGGTCGAAAAGCAGGAGCGACCGGATCAAAATTACCGTTCGCCGCCGGAAAGGCAGAAGGCTGAGGAATGTTACCATTTGCCGGGAACATGCCATTTTGAGGTGGATTCCCTATCCACGGGTTGTTTTGGAAGCTTCCATTCGGAAGCTGGGCGATCGGTTGACCGTACTGTCCAAGGCAAATCACAGGCGCAGCGATGATCCAAATGCAGACTGCAAGTCTCCAGTTTGTTTGGATTCGTATTGGACCCACAGCGCATTCCTGAGTTTTCCGAAATTGAGAGGGGAAGAATCCGACTCTCAATCGAAAGTGAATACTTCTTGCCGGGGACTCCAGTCAAGCTTTCTTGAGGAATTCCCAAGAGAAATGCCGGAAATAAGTAAAATCGCTGGCATTCGCAGATTTCGCAACTCGCCCATTTTTCGCAAATTGTTGCTAATCGGTGGAATCGTAACTATCCTTGATACTAGCCGCCAGGAATAATTGGTCGGCTAGACTTCTCATTTCCGAAACTGCTTCGCACCCCAAGGGTCCTTTGGCATGCGTCTACAAACCTTATCCCAGCTTTTCTTCTCAGTCGCAATCGCTTTGCTGCTTTGCATTCCGCCTAGTCTTGGACAACAACAAGGTGGTGGACAACAAGGCGGTGGCGGCGTCGGCGGACAACAAGGCGGCGGACAACAAGGCGGTGGACAACAAGGAGGCGCCGGCTCAGGTGTAGCCGGGATCGACATCGACGCAGCAGGCGTGTTGCGTGTTTCGCAAGTTGACCCATCCATTGCGTTTGCGGAGCGTCGTGCGACACTTCAAAACAAACCACGTGGATCCGTGCGAACGTCGGCGATGCGAATGGTTTCCCTGAATCGTTTAGAGCGATTTGTTTCCAAACAGTTAGAACAAGGCAAACTACTGAGTGATGAAGTGAAAAGTTTGGCTGGACTCTGTAGACTTGAATATGTTTTCTATTTACCCGAATCAAAAGACATCGTTATCGCTGGTCCAGCGGACCAATGGCATTTGGATGCAAACCGTCGCTTGGTTGGACTTACTTCAGGCAGACCAACTCTTAGACTCGATGATCTTGTCGTAGCTTTGCGGGCATTCGCTCCGAATGAAAATGCTGTAAACGTCATTGGCTGTTCTATTGATCCAACAAAAGAAGGCCTCAAACGCATGAGCCAATTTCACGCTTCATTTGGTGGGCAAATGCCAGCAGGGTTAGATGTGCATCAATACGCTCTCAAAATGAAAGAGTCCCTAGGACTTCAAACGATCACCATCAAAGGTATTCCTAATTCAACGCACTTCGCACAGATACTTGTCGAAGCGGACTATCGGATGAAGCTGATCGGGATCGGATTGGAAGATCCCATTATTCCGTTGGCTAGCTGGATTTCAAGGTCCACTCCTGGTGCCAATTCCAATTCGATGCAACGCTGGTATTTCCATGCGGACTATAGCTCGATTGCGACCAATCAAGCAGGAACTGCGATGCATCTCCAAGGTCGTGGGGTCAAGTTAAGCGGAGAAAAAGAAAGCGTGCAAAAAGACGGCAATCGAACTCGGTCCGGCAGCACTGGCGATCCAGCTAGCAATGGTTTTACCAAAGATTTTACTGAGAGGTTTGACCAGCTTGCCGAAGTTAAGCCAGTATTCTTCGAAATGCGCAATCTGTTCGACATCAGCATTGCTTCTGCCTTCATTCAAGATCGCAATTTTTATGAAAAATCAGATTGGAATCTTGGAATTTTTGCAGACGAATCCAAATTTAGGGTGAATTCTGCGGCTGGAATAAGCCAAGTGGAGACGGCTGTCAACGCTGTGTGGAAGAATCAAAAACTGGTCACTCCAATAGGAGGAGGAGTTCATATTGCTGCAAGAAAATTAGTCGATCCTTCGGCTTCAAAAGTCGATAATGAAATTGACACGGTACAACAGAAGGGCTCAGCGCCGGCGGATCTCATGGAAGACCAATGGTGGTGGGACTAGTAGGTCCTGACTGCCGGACAGGACTAATTGTCATTTAGCTAAATACAAATGAGAGCGACTATCAACGGTTTACGAATTGCGATAGTCGCTCTTGCCGGTTATTGGGTTCTCCTTTTTATCGGGACCCACATTCCTGCTAACAGGCTTCTCGCTCAACTGCACCAGAGCGACAAAGTCCTGCATACATGCGCATTCGCAGGACTGGCTTTTCTCATGGCCTGGGCGATCCCCACTAACATGCGCAAGCTACACCAGAACACGCTTATGGCGGCACTTGTTTCTGCGGTTTACGCCGGACTAGACGAGCTTCTTCAAATCCCAGTTGGACGAAATGCGGACTGGTATGATTTTTACGCAGATTGCTTCGGAATCTGCCTAGGGCTATCTGCCTATACCATTGCTCGTGCAATTATTCTTAGGGCTGAGTGGAATCTATTTCAGGATCCCGTTCAATCGAAGTAGTCAATGTGGTAGATCCTCTACTTCATGGAATAACAAATTCGATCGCCAATTCAGCATCGACTTTAACCAGGGGTTCGACGTCTAGTTCTTTAGTTTCGAACGGCCTTGCAAGACTGTTACCAGCCAGATCTTCAATATTCGTATCTATTGCAATGATGTAAGTGCCTGATTTCCAGGGATCGATCGGTTCGAAAGTCAAAACGGTCTCGCAATCCTTTACGCTATTCGATCCAGCAATTAGAGCTTTCGAAGCATCGCGAATTCGCACGACTCGATTGAGCATTGCATGATCTAACGACTCGTCGAAAGTTAATGTAATGGGCTGTTTTGAATTCGCTTTGGGAGCAACGATTTTCCATTTCTTGGGATCAGGCTGCTGCTGGTCGGGACCAACGGCGCGAAACTTCTTAACGAATGCTGCCGCAAGCGGTTGTCGATCCGCGCCTAACCATTCGGCGTCAATGCGCAAGCTATATTCCTTGCCTTCAGTCATCGGTGTTCCCTTATCCTCGCGTGGCTTTAAGCCTCGTTTGATGAGACCAGGATGGACAAACAATGTAAACCGTTTTTGTTCCGTGTCCCATAGCTCTTCGCCTAACTCGAGAAATGGAGCCTCCACTTCGTTGACGCCTTGCATCAAATGGATTCTCTGATAAGCCTCACCACGACTCATTGGTGCAGAAAAATGGATGTAAAATTTCAGCAAATTCTCTGGAAGAATGTCGGCGGTGGGATAAATGGCTGAAACGGTCGCTGCAGATACTCGTTTTCTTTCTCGTGACGTAAATACGACTGCGGGTAACTCAAAAGAGCTTTCAATCAGATGCGACGCCAATTCAACTCGATATCGAACCGCAGGGCTCAATGGAAATCGGCTGGTAAAACGAAGATCCGAATCCGTGACGGAACAAGTGCCAAGCAGCGGCGGCAGACTGTTACCATTGCTCTGTTGCTGTACTCGAATCGTGAGCGTTTTTTGCAATTCGTCAAATGGCAACTTTTGTAGTAGATCGAATTTCGAAAGTCCCGTCACAACGAACACTGCGGAATCGGGAACTTCACGAAGTTCTACTTGAACCGACGAAGTTCCCCATCGCTTTTTTCGCAATTTCGTTTCGGATTGAACCGACGTGTCATCTGCGGTTAGCATGCTTGCCAACACAAGCTGCATAAAATAAAAAAACGATGTCGCTGCCAATGTTTTAGTCAAGAGAAATTCCTCATGCAAAAAGAGTGGGATAGGCTTCCAGCCTGTCAAAGCGTTGAGTTGACATTCGGTGTTATGACAGGTTGATAGCCTATCCCACAAGTCCCGCCCGGCAGGCGGGACCTACTTTACTAGTCCCGCCCGACAAGCGGGACAAAACAGGCACGAGTCCCGCCCGGCAGGCGGGACCTACTTTATGGTAGATCGATCGTGCGAATATCTTGGCGACCGGCGTTGCTAACGAGCAATACGGCATGATTTTCGTTTAACTTATCGAGCTGCAAAACATCCTTCAGATCCTTGAGTGTCTCATACGGAAGTCCGGCCGTACTCGCAATTCTCGAATCGATTGCTTTCGTTGAATCGATATCCCCCTTGCTCAGCTTCAGCTTCATGACCCCACGTTTGTTGTTGGACATGAGCAAGTAGTCTTGATTGCCTTTCTTGTACACAATCATATCGAGCGGCTCATTCATGTTGCCAAGCTCAGCAATCGTTTTACCCTTGGTCTTGGTTCCGTCCTTAAGATCACTTATCGGAATCGAAACAAGAGGCGTGCAAGTGTAAGCTGCCAGGACAGTATCTTCGTATGTGGTAAAGGTACGCACTGGCGAAGCCGTTTCCAACTTGCCGTGGGCTCCGTGATAAATTTCGACGCTAGTCGACTGTCCGCTTCCATCAAACGGATACTTCAGGACTCGTAGTTTTGAGGCGAAATCCTCGCTGGAGAGTCCAGCTACAACGACCTTTCCATCGCGGTACTGCATATCGGTGATCGCGCTCAAGCGTGGATTGCGATTACCTTCCTTGGAGGCAGGGGCATTGGCAATATCCGCTTTGCTAAACTTGACCTTCTTGAGACTCAGCTCGGACAGTGTACCTTTTGAATCCACTTTGAAGATCACAGGCGATGCATCTGGTCCTCGGCCGCGGGCCACCGACAAATACAAATTCCCACTGACGGGATTTACAGCGATATCGTTGATGGCAGTCTCGGCAGCGTCAGAACCCATCATAGCAGCGATCTTCTGATTCACCCCTTCGATGTTGATGGACTTTTCGCCTGAAGCCGCTTGATCGTCGCCTGTGTCGATCGCATAGATCGCGGCATTTAGCGAGTCGCCGACGAGAAGTACTCCGTGTGGAGCAAACGCCAACGGGCCAGCCTGTTTAATATCGGGCGTACCCTCCTTTAATCCACTGTCCGCTTGAAGCAACGAGCACGGCATAGTCGCCGCGCAAAGTGTCAAAGTCAAAGCCAGTTTGTGTCGCATCATCCTTCTACTCCTAAAAAACATTGAGAGAAATCGAAGTACCCAACTTAGACGTACGCTAAGAGGATTCGCCAATGCCGGAACATTTCTGACACGTTGGCGATCGACCGCGTATTATCCCAACCTTGGCCAACAAAGCAACACAATTAACCATTTCTTGAAAAGAACACCGCCTTTGGTTTTGAAAAATGCAAGCATCACGGAGCGCGACAGGCATTCAATAACGCAGGACAAATCATTTCGTGTCCGCGTCTGCTTTCAAGAAAACCACGCAAATATGATTCGATTCAACTCCGGCAAGAGTTTTCCGTCGCATAAAGGCGACCTTGTTTCCATCGGGTGAAAACACACATGCTTCGGATAGCGGCCCGGCTTCATCGGATACTCGATCCGTCACGCGGCGGCTTTGACCGGATTGGGCATCGGTGAGAAAAACGCTGTTGTCCATGGTATGCGCAATGCTGCCGCCATCAGGGCTCCAAGTGAATGCGGACGCGATGTCCCACGGGTTGTTTGTAAGCTGAGAGACCAGTCCGTCCCCAGGCGAAACTGCCCAGAGCTGTACAATGCCGACGTCGTCCTTCATGAGAAATGCGATGCGCGAGCCGTCACGCGAACTTCGTAGCCAGTGGCGCGCACCTTGAATGCCAGGAAATTTGCGATCTGCGGTAAATGTGAGTCTCCGTTGAATCACATTCTTTGGCGGATACGGACGGTGTTGACTCGTGCCTGAGAGTGGACCGTCACCCGAATTGGTTAAATCCTCCGGCAAGTCGAGGATGAAGACTTCGGAAATGGTTTCGCCGTCGATCTTGACAACCGATCCCTGGAACGCCAATGCTCGCAACTGACGCTTGCCGTCTGGCCTGACGTATCCACTCGGACCGACCCAGGCTTCTTCGCAAGCGCGTTTGATTTCGTTCGAACCGGGAGCGGGATTTGCCGTCGTACGCGAAACAATTGCGGAAAAAAAATCACCGGAATGATTTCGGCGGTTGTCCGAAGAAACCCGAACCAATTGGCGGGGAACACTTACGCCAATGTCGCGGATATCGCTTTCCACCAGAGCGTCGTTATAGGTAAAACTAACCCAGTCGCCGATCGCATCCCAAACGTGAACGTGCGAACCGCCTCGCAGAGCTCCTGGCGTAAACGGCGGAGTAAGGTCACGAGCATCGAGATTTACCGCGATGCCTCGCTTAGCCCATTCCACAATCACACCTTGACGATGACTGAATCCGTACTCCCAGTCAGGTGTGGGATTCTCTGGTCCGAGAATAAACGCGACCTTCCACTCTCGCGGATGCCAAGTCACTACTCCACAATGCGCGCCGTTGATTGACTCGTAGATTCTTCTAACTTCGCCAGAGTAAATATTCACGGCTTCAACGGTGCTTCCGTCAAACATAGTACCCTTCTCACCCAACCGCGTGTCATAGGCAATCCACTGGCTGTCCGGCGACCATACGCCAATGTTGGTGAGATTGTGAGACTTTGCGGCCGAAGTTATTTGGCGGTCCATTGGCGACGAGTTCAATCTCTCTACTCCGAAGCATTCATTCAAACACAGCGTTGTCGCGAAAACTATCGTAACGATAGTCCATCGCTCAAATACGTTTTGTTCAACCATTTGCCGTTCTCTCGAAACCGTTACTTCGTCGGCTTGGTAGAATTGCGATTTTGTAACACTAATTACGTCCGCATTAGTGTACCAAGCATTTTGGTCTTGAATTCTAGAATCCTCAACACAATGGCGAGCCCATTCGAATGAATCCTACATTTCCCATTCCGGAACCAACGACCGTTTGGAATCGTTTTTTTGAATTGCTCCAGGTCCCGAGGCCTTCCAAGGCGGAGGGGGCTGCAATCGACTTTTTGAATCGTTGGTCGGATGGATTGGGATTCGAATCACGTCGCGATTCCGCAGGCAACTTGGTTGTCCACGTGCCAGCAACTGTTGCAACGAGTTCAGTTCCAATTGTTGTTTTGCAATGCCATGTCGATATCGTGTCCGTTACAGACGATAGAGATTCGCTAGGAGCAGACGCCGCTCGGGGGTTGATCCCAACAGTACGCGGCGATTTCAATGAAGCAGATGAAAAACGACTGATCCCCAACCCTTCGGGTGATTGGATCAATGCCCCTTACACAACGCTCGGAGCTGACAACGGAATCGGTGTGGCGATGATGATGTCTCTGGCTGAATCAAACCATCGACCTGTACCATTGCAATTGCTCTTCACCATCGACGAAGAAGCGGGAATGACCGGTGCCTTTGGGCTCGATCCACAATCGCTTGGAATTACAGGGAAACTGTTGATCAACATCGATACCGAAGACGATAACGAAATCACGATTGGAGCCGCAGGCGGACGCGATGTTGAGATTCGATGGAAGGGAGAATGGGAACGTGTCGAAAAACCTACTTGCTATTCGATCATAATAAAAGGGCTCAAAGGTGGGCACTCTGGTGTCGAAATCAATCAAGGGAGAGCCAATGCGATACGATTGCTATCGCGTGCTCTTCGCATTCTCTCAGACGCAGTTGAGCTTCGTTTACTAAGACTTAGCGGTGGTTCTCGGCGCAATGCTATTCCCGATGTATGCGGAGCAACCATCGTTTTCGACAGTTCGAAGAAGTCTGTCGCGCAGCTTACCATCGAAGCTTGCTGCGACCAATGGAATCAACTCTATGCGGGCCGTGACAACCCAATCACACTTGAATTGGTCCAAGTTTCAAATTCGCAGCCCAATTCCTGTTTATCCGTTGCAAGCACTCGTTCGCTGCTGCAACTGCTGACTTGCATCCCGACCGGAATTTGCGAGATGACGCCTGAGATCCCAACTTTGGTCGAATCTTCGTGCAATTTAGCCATTGTCGAATTGAATACATCCGAACCAGCCAAAATCATTTGCAGCGTTCGAGGGACAACCAGCTTCGCCGCGGATGACATATGCGACACTCTACGGTCGATCGTCGGGCTAGCTGATGGCTCAGTCGAAATAGCCGAAGGATACCCTGGATGGAAACCGAGATTGGAGTCCCCTCTATTAAAGATTGCCATTGAGCAATATGAACAAATATTTGATTCCAGTCCCAAGGTACATGCGGTTCATGCAGGACTTGAATGCGGCTTGCTGATAGAAAAGATTCGTGGGTTAGACGCCATTTCGATCGGACCGACCATCAAGGGGAATCATGCGGTCGGTGAACGCGTTCAAATCAGTTCCGTTCAAAAGTCGTTTCGCTATTTGAACGCAATATTGGAAAAGCTTGGTTAACCGCGTGCCCATCGGGCCGCGTTTTCCTCTCGAAAGCGCGGGGCGATGCGGCGATGCCCACGCGGTTAAACGAAGAAACTTATGCATGGGTGCTTACTACTGAAGATCGTCCGCGCCGTTATGCGGAGCATCAAGCTCTTTTCTTGATTGCTCGATGGACTGGCGGAACGCTTTGATCAACGCAATTTCACTTTGGGCGTTACGGTTCTGCACAACGGCTTGAGCTTCCGCAATAGGAAATCTTGGTAGGACAATGCTGGCGCTGATCTCTTGGTAACTGTCGTTACTAAGATGATACAGTCGTAAGCGATTGCCGTCGTGCCGCCAAACTTCGGCGATCCCTAATTTGGCAAACAACTCCAATTTGCGAATCGCTGACGACGTCATTTCGACTTCGATCACCAATTCTGGCGGAGGGTCAACGTTCAAATCAATCTCGTCTTTGGCCCGCATGGCAACGGCGTGAGCAATGTAGTACGATTCGTCCGCTTCAAACCCTCGTCCAAGGTCTTCGCGACGAAACGTTGTGGATGCTACGCTATCGATTTCTATTCCTATCGCTTCAGCATAAGCCGCGACCAAGCGGCCAAGGAGAGTTTTGATCTTTTCGTGTTCTTTCTTAGGGCTCATTAGTTCCATCAAACCTTGATCGTACGTAATCCTGGGAACACTGCCACGTCGATCTTCGGAGAGCGCGACATAGGTTTCCCAACGCACGTTATCGATGAGCGTTCGAGTTTCAGGTGGAAAAGAAACCAGCATAGAAGATCCGATATTGACTAGTTTAAGCACGCTTCCAAGAGGCTGTGCCAGCGAATGGTCCCTGCCTTAGCAAACTGATCTTCAACCTCGTTTGCAAACAGTTGCGCGCGATCTTGTTGGCCGTCTAACTTCAGCAATGCAGCCAGGAGAAGCAATTCGCTGCCTGAGTTGTTTGGCGATTCCAACACCGATTTTGAAAGCTGTTCCATCGTTCCGGTAACATCAACCTTGCAAGCTGCAAAGTAGTCTTGGAGAGAATTCTTTGAGAGCTCGCTCGGATGCACTCTGCTCCCCGCTTCACAGGCCAGCTCCAACAATTTCAGAATTTCGCTAGTCGAGGGTGTGGCTATAGAGCTAACGTCTGTAGAAAAGTAACTGAGAAGAGCTTGTCGAAGATAGACACCGGCACCCTTTGGCTGCGTGATGCGCTCCATACTTTTGCATGACGAATGAGCGTGGTCCAATTCTCCGGCGGCGACCATGTCGTCAACAATCCCAACAGCTGCCTTTGTCCAAATTGGGGAATAGGGCTGCAGCAAGGCAGGCTTCTTTGAAACTAACTTGATTCCTGGTTTCTGGGTGACGGCTTCTTCGATTTTGGTTTCTCGCTCCATCGGGGCCATCGTCGACACTTGCATTCCGCGTAGCGGTGTAACCGATTGGAATGGTTTAGGCTGCAGAGAAAGTGGGCTGTTCACTTGGCCAGCAACGAACGAACCCGTCGAGAGAATTCGAGGGGTGCCGTTATTAGCAACAGGGAATCCAACATTGGTTTGGACACTGCTCCAGGTAGAACAAGGAGACCAAGCTGGCAAATAATTATAGACGGGCGGATAGTAGACAGGTGCATAATAAGTCGGCGTGTAGTAATTGACAGAGTAGTACCGCGGAGCGAAGCGGTACGAAAACGAAGGGTAATAATACGACGAACTTAGCCCATAAAAACTGGAGTAGCCACCGTAATAGTTGCCGTAATAATGCGAGCCCCATCCATAGGAACCG
The DNA here is from genome assembly GCA_043744075.1 of Pirellula sp. Taxonomy (GTDB): domain Bacteria; phylum Planctomycetota; class Planctomycetia; order Pirellulales; family Pirellulaceae; genus JBKCUI01. The sequence continues at coordinate 134,493 of JAYTVL010000527.1, forward strand.
AAACCTAAATGGTGATGATGATGATGGTGGAATGGATAATGTCCATACGCATTCGTGTCCATCGCCAGGCTGCCAATCGCCACGCATCCAATTGAAAGAGTCCATTTAGCAATTGATCGAGAAATCCGCTTCGTGATACGCATTTTTTGTCTCGCTATTTTCCGTTGGTGTAGCTTGGGACCATTGTCCCGATCGCCGAAATAGAACAGGACAGTCGGAACAATGGTCGCAGACTAAGGATAATTTCAATTTGCCCCTAGCCTTTAGTATTGAATCTATTCTGAGATTTAGCCAGTACCTAAGTCGGATTTGCTTGGAAAAACTGCCCCAATCGCAAGCGAAATCCATGCCACCATCATGGTTGCTCCCCCCAAAGGAACGATGCTCCAATGTCCTATCCTATTAAGAAACACCAAGCTATAGAGCCCACCCGAGAAAAGACAGACTCCAAGAAAAAACAGGATACAGGCGATTTTCCAACTTCGCCGAGTTGCCGTTGCGGGGCACAGTCCAACCGCAAGAATGGCAAGAGTATGATACATCTGGTATTTCACAGCGATTTCGCACTGTCCGATCTTCTTTTCGATATCGCTCTCGGACAATCCAGACTCATGAAGTCGTTTCGGAAGCGAGTGCGAGCCCATAGCGCCAATACCGACGGAAACAAGACCGGAAATCGCGGCAAAAAAGATGATCCAACGTGAACCCAACATGGCTGTCCCCAGAAAAAAATACCTATAGCGGAACCCGCCTACGCAAACGCGAACATAAGTATTGCTGTCGTCTGTACCTGTAACAAGGCCCCTCACAGCAGGCCCCGACGCCGCATTAGCATCCTCTCATCGCTAGAAGCATCAACCTGGAACCAACACAGAGTAGAGCGATTGTCCTCAATCGCTCATGCGACCTAGAATACAACGACAACAGCGCAGATCAAGAGCTTTCTTGAATCTCAATTCGATGCAGATTGATGTGGTGATGGTGCTGTGAAGCGCGGGTGTTTGATCGTCAAAGGCGAAAGCCGCCGAATTTATTTCGGCGGATCGTTACCATCACCCTACTATTGGAAGGCTTGTAAGGTCATTTACCCCTGGTATAAAACGTATAAAACCGGAGGCTTGCCGAGGTGGTCAGTCGATCGTGGCTAGGTTGAATGTCATCTACCACCGGTGTAAAACCGGAGGCTTGTTTTCGATTCGTTCACCTTCAATATCGCACGCGAGCGGGGGCATAGCCGCATGGCCCAATGCACCCCCGTATGTTTCCGCACGATTGAGGACAATCGTGCTACTCTCCCCGCTACGCCAGCGGACTACGGCATCTACGTTCGCTACTCAGTACGCTTACTCCGTGCCTACGCCTGCTGGCTCCGCTCCCTTGGCCGCTGACTCGATAGACGGACTCAGGGCCAACCGGAACCCCACGCTGCCGTTCCGAGAGGTCGGCGCGTCCGTGTTGCGGTACGCTGACCGGCAACCCGCGGCCCCGCAGAACCAACCGCCGCCACGGAACACCCGATTCGAGCCCGTCGCTGCGCCAAGTGGATCTGAAATCGACTCGTAACTCCCCGCCCAATCGTGACACCATTCAAACATATTCCCGTGCAGGTCGAATAGTCCCGCAAGGTTCGGACGGAGCGTGCGTGGGAGCTGTGTCTGACGACCGCTGTTGTCCTGAAACCATCCGTAGCGATCAAGAAGACTGACATCCCGACCGAAGCCATAAGTTGTCCGGGTCCCAGACCGAGCTGCTATTTCCCATTCCGCCTCCGTAGGCAGCCGGAATCCCCGCTTCTCAGGACGAAACGGCCAGTTCAGTCGAATCTCGCTGGTCACCAGGGAGGTCAGACAGCGAAAACTCTCCCAGTGCCAACAGCAGACCAAACAGCACGCGATCTTCAATGCGGCGCCCGTCGCCACGCAGTGCCGGCCGTGTGCGTTCGACAATCTGTACACATTCCCACAGTTCTCCAATGGAGACGCCGCGTGCACGACAGCGGTGAACAAATTGCGTCAGCGACTCGGGATCATCGACCACACGCAAAGTACTGAAGATTTTTTCACGCTCACCCTGTCGCAGCAACGCGATGGCTGAGCCCGCCTGTCGTTTTGCTAGGCTCAGATGGGAGTCGTACGGGATAACGGGACGGTGGAGGAGGAG
>JAYTVL010000528.1:0-47895 GCA_043744075.1 Pirellula sp.
GCATCCGTCGGGGGCAAGCCCCGAACGGATGGGCTAGCGATATCTGACTCTATTGTTGTTCGGAACAAAAAAGACTCGATATTAATCAGAAAGAAATATCGAAACTGCTATTTGTCGCACAGCCCAGGCGCAATCCAAGAAACCGGAAGGAACTTCCGGTTTCTTGCACTAGCGGGCTGGCTGGCTAGGAATCGCTTGCGAATCCGGTCCTCATGCTAGCGCATTGAGGCTCAGAAATTACAAAGTGAGTGCTATTAGGCTAACGTCATTCGGATGATTATTAATTCGCCGGCGAATAATCCGGGCTAGTGTCCTTTTAACAGGGATTTTCTCGCAATGCATGCGATAGATTGTGGGGGTTTGAAGTTCTTAGACTGAGTTAATACTCGAATCAAAGCGTCTTTGAATCCCAATCGGCCTGTTTCTCCCCGGAAAAGTTCGTCGCCGACATTGTAATAATGTGGATAAAGCTCAACGCTGAATCCTAGCGGAACTAAAGTGTCCGTGAAAAGTTCTTCAGGAACGCCATCCCCTAGAAATTGATTGTGAATCTCCGTTTCTAATCTCAGTGCAATTTCTTTTGCTGATCGATATTTGACGCGTCTCCAGGGTAACCAGTACATAGGAAAAACCTGGCGCGCTTTGTGCACCAAGAATGCGATTCCCTGGTATTCAACATTGGTCGACACAGGATCTTCGTCTGTAATTAGAATTCCGCCATCGCGAAGCAATCGAGCGGCTTCAGTCAAAACTCTTGTGAAGTTGTCGCAATGATGTAGCGTTGCGTTCAACGTAACGATGTCCGCAAATCCATCAATCAACGGGAGATTTTGAGCATCCGCTAGTAGAGGCAAATAACCAATTTGAGCAGCGTGCTTCAGCGCGCCTAAGCTTATATCTATACCGAGGATTGTGCGTGGTTTTCCCCCCACAGCCGCCAAGAGATTTCCTGGGCCACATCCAATATCAACTACTATCTTGTCATCCCAACATCCAATTGCTGCTCGCCACCGATCACCAAATGGCTTACTGGCATTTTCAAGTTTGAAGTACTTGGGGCCGAATTCAGGATCGCTAAAGAACGTAGCATTAGCCATCATCCCTTGGCTCCAGTGCGGGATTTTGAAGGAAGGTATAATTCCATCAATCCATTCAATTTCAACGCCTTGTTCAAGATATGGCTCTAAGGCAGCATGGACGGCAGAGTTGTGCATCTTAAATGATTTGTTCACTAATTATGAGCCTTCATCAAATGATTGCAGACTTAAGCAATGGTAATCTGAGGGTCGCAAAGTCTTTGGCGATTAAATAATTTCCTTCCCAGAACACTTCTAATTCGAAGTGCCACTTTGGATAGACTTCCAACCCGTGGGGTGTCACCTTAGCAACTCGATAGCCCAAGGGTTCGACAAGATCGAAGACATCCTTCAAGTAGTTCCGAAACAAAATCCATCGATGATTGTATTCAAACTGCAGGAAATCAATTGCTCCGCGCTCAAGCAGTCCTTTAGCTCCTTCCAACACCCTCATGTCGTTACCTTCCGTATCCACCTTTGCAAAAAAAATCCGGTCGATGTTTTGTTCCTCGCAAAAGTCATCCAGTGTCACACAGGGTGCTTCGATTTTTCTAGCGTTCTGAGATTTCAAATCGACTAATAAACTGCTGCTGCCCGCTGTTTCGCCAGTGATGAAAAAACTGGCGCTGCCGCTAAAATTTGACATAATTGCAGGAACGACGCTTACAGCGGGCGCCATGTTCATGGATGAAATTCGGCTAGAGATCAATTCTCGACATGATGGATTCGGCTCAAACATGTAGAGCCTCAACTTGTTGGTCATTCCATTCGTTGATGCAAGACCAAGCAATTCGCTGGAATATGCCCCAACATTAGCACCAATATCGCACATCACCACCGAATTCATCTGACTCGCTGATTCAACCACCCGTTTCAGTAGAGTGAATTCTCCATTTTCGGACATGGAATTGACACCATCGCGCCGAGCATCAATCCAGAGAAATCTCGCCAGCCGATAATAGTTGCGATAACCTAATGGTGTACGAATTATGGTGGCGAGCATTTTTTTGAGCAAGTTGATCCCTGTACTTTCAATCTGGTGGAATTGTTGTATCAGTATTCGTATATAACGTAGCTTGGAAAGCTTTCGAACGGGTGCTATTTCTTGGTCATCTCAAAAATGCCGCAACCATAATTGCATCCAAAGTTCGATTGTATATTGTGCTGATTCAATGAGGCATTTTCGGTTAGCTCTCCTCGATCATCAACGAAAAAGAAATGGTCGATATGATATTTCCCCTCAAATAACTCAATCAAATAATCCATGCTGAAAACTCTGTGTGCGTTGAACTCGATTCGTTGAGGGCCAATCGGAGTCGAAAAGTAGAACTTTCCGCCAGACTTCAGTACCCGAAACGCATTGTCCAGTCCGCGAAGATATCCGTCGTATTCCAACGGATCTCCATATCGTCCTAGTCCAAAATGCTCGATTGCGTGAAGGCAGGATAGCGAATCGCAATAGTCCACTAGGTTGTTCGATATCGGATTCATGAGATTAGCCTGAATAAAATTGACGTTCGGTATTTTATTCTTCATCGGGCGGATATCGAACACTTCAAGGTGGCGAAAGGATGCGACGTGTGCCACGAAGCCATCGATTCTAGAGCCGATATCCACGTGCAAGACCGGATTGTTATGATGAATTCTCTTCGCGACAAGTAAATCCTGATGAAAATAGTGTCCTTTGATTTGACCATTTTCTTCGTACTTATCGTCAAGGCAGGGATACAATCTACCCAGACGAAATCTCCTACTACTTGCTTTCTCTTGTTTTTTAAGCTTCCAAAGATCCAGGAAATACCCTGGTGCATTCCGGATAAAACGGGCCGTTTTGAGTGGATCAAATCCGATCATTCCTAGCAGTTTAAGAGGGCCTCGAACGCTGCGTTTTATCAATTCATTCATCGGTGTCTTAGCAGATTTCTTAGATGGATGTCTTGCGGAGTTCTCTCGCCAAAATGACGGCGCGAAACATAGTTGCATATTTGCACATTGACGAACGAACGTTCAGGTCTGATTTCGTCGTAGCATGTCAGAGTAGATACTCCAGAATCCATTTGCGATTTCATCCGGCTGAAAACGAGTCGCATTCTTAACTCCATTTTCAATTAGTTGTTCACGATAGGATCTGTCTCGAATCACTCGAAGGATTCCATTCCTAATATCCTCGACCGAAGTTGGATCAACAAGGCAAGCGGCGTTTGTTGCGACTTCGGGCATCGAACAAACGTTACTCGTAATGACAACTCGCCCAACCGAATTGGCTTCCACGATCGGCATTCCAAATCCCTCGTAGGTTGAACAAAACGCAAGGATGTCGCAGAGTTCGTAATTCTCTACCATCTTGGCAACCGGCAAATCAATGTAGTTCAGGTAGTCTATTTTCAATTGATGCATTCGATCGATTTGAACTGACGAAATGCGTCCGACGATTTGCAATTTGCAGCTTATTCCAGCTACTGCCTCAATAATCCGATCAACATTTTTATTGGCCAGGGTACCAACAATCAGTATTCGAGGACAAGCAGCATTGAATGGCTTGTGCTTGAACTGAAATGCATCGGAAATAGGTACGGGTATTACATGAATTTCGAAACGGGTGCCGACGACTTGCTGAATCTGCACTTTTGAATAGTTCGAGATGGTGGTTACAAATGCAGATTGACGTACTGGTAGGGTGTACCAAAAAAACTTGAATAACTGCTTCTTAAGGCCATGCAATCGTTCAAGTGTCCCGGTATCGAGTATCGTCAAGATGGACTTCTCACGTCGCAAGAACGCAGTCGCAAAGTGAATGTCCCCAGCAACATGGTTTATGTCTCCTTGCCGTACAGCTGCATCCGCAGCGATGCGAATGCGAGGTAATAAGCCTTTACTTTGGACGCGTGAAAAATGCACTTTCGCGTCAATTCGATCCCTTAGATGCCATCGCAAATTCTCGAACATAAACTCAAGACTAAACGTTGTGCCAGGAACAATCTTACGTTGAAAGTAACTGACGATTGGCTTCGAAGGAATTTTAATTGAATTTGTGGCCGTCATTGTCGGATGAGCCTACACAATTTCCGGCGTCGATCACAATATGGGCTGCAAACCGTGGGCTAGCGCCCTTCGGCTAATCAGCCGGAACGCGCTAGCGTCCGGTTAAGCCCGACATGTGATCGAAGCCCAATTTCCACGTCCGATTGACTTAATTTGCGAGTAGTCCGTACTCGATTAAATCAGCAGGACATGAAGAATTCTCACGCCGAATTTCATCAACGTTGATGACCTCCCAATCTTCAGGCAAAACATCCCAGCTATCAATCCAAATGGCTTTCGATGGTGCAATCACATGTTTAGTATCTGGTTTTCCTAGCCAAGCAGCCCACCAGCTGTATGAGCTGTTCGCAATGATGAAATGTTTACACATCGACAATAACTGAAAATCATCGAGGCCACCTGTATCGGAATTTGAAACGATCTCTACACCCTCCAAATGGCCTGCCTGATCTCGCCACCATTCGCAATCGTCGGAGAAAACGAAGAAGCGAGGATTTTTGATTTGTTTTTTCATTTGCGACATCGCCTCGCGATAATAGTCAATGGAAAGTCGCCGATGAAAATCAAGGCGTCTCACATGAATTCCCACGGAGTTGGTTGACTGAATCGCTTCAACGAGTTTATGGTCTTTGATCGCAACAGGTTTTCTGAAGATCAGATCTGACCTGATCTGGTCTTCGACACCGGAAAAATAAAGCGGGCAGTGCCAATATCCTTTTAGTAAAACGGATTGCTTTATTTTCAAATTGCAATAACTTGGATCAAAGACACCGGGAGTGACTTCTTCAATGTAACGCATTTTGGATAAATCATACTGCGATCGCTTATTCCTTCGTCGAAGAAGCCAAAGTCGTAAGTATTGAAGTGTCGTTGGAAATCTTGAGAGTGAAATCTCTTCACTCAGTCGAAATGCACCCAGCTCGAATTGCCGTCGATATCTTCGATCTCTTTTGAAAAGTGTTCTCGTATCCAAAGTTAGTCGTGTACCACTCCGCAATGACAAACTCCGCGCAAAGGCATATTGGAACAGCTGATTTCCCAAGCCTCCGCACAACATCAATTCACAAATGATCTTTGAAGGTTTCACGTGAGAGTTTTTCGTTGTTTCAAGTCAGTGTCATTGACTGGCGTCGATCATAAGTCGGGCTGAACCGGACGCTAGCGCGTTGCGGCTGATTAGCCGAAGGGCCCACGGTTTGCGGCCCATGTTGTGATCGATGCCTCATTGACTTTCTTGTCGCAATAACGATTTCCGGGATGCTCTTGCAAATTTATGTGACGGCTTTTCGACAAATCTATAAAGGCAATAACTAGCCATCGCTACGGCAATAATGTTTGATATGTAAAATAAAATACTGCCTTCTATCTTAGAACCCGTTGCCGCGTAGCTTAGGAGCGTTATCACTGGAAAGTGCACGGCATACAGAGAATAGCTATGTTCACCAATCTTCGTAAGAATTTGACCCATCCGTCCGATTTGCTGCGTTCCCATATCGCGATCTGCTCCAATCAGAAGAAAAAGCCCCGCCATCAATGCAAGATAAACAGATTTGAATACATGCGCACCTTTGAACTGAACCAGCATACAGAACACAACATATACGACGTAGGTGAGTAGGACCGCAATCAGCGTTTTTGAGTTTGAAAGCGTGCGAAGTCTCGTTGTCAAATCGCACTGGTTGAATGCAAGCTCTGCAGACAAGGCTCCAATCCACCAGTACAAGAGGAACGAGAATGCATTTCGCTGCAACCACACTGGATCTATATTAGACGTCAGAAGAAAACTGAAATTCACAACGTAAACCAACAGGACACCACACAAAAAGAGAATCCAATGGTTCTTGTTTTTAGGCAAACACAACGGATATACTAGGTATAATATGCATTCTGCTACTACCGTTAGAAGTATGGTATTGCCAATCGGAGCTGGAAATTCGCTACTGACAGATGAAAGAAGGCTTAGGTTTCCGAACAAATTGGTCAAATATGACTGCGCATTGGTGTTGCAAACAGAATGCACGAAGTAGCCAATCAGAATTGCGATAACCATCACCGGATAGATTCTGAAAAATCTCCTTCTGTAATAATCAAAAAGATCAATCTTTTTTGACCGACTCATGGCATTCGGCATATGAATGCAAAAACCGCTCAAAACAATGAAAACGATGACGGCCCAATGAAGGCCGCCGTTACACCATAGAAAGAATTCTTGAAGATCAAGAAACGCCTGAATGATCGGGTGAAAAAACGAACTTGTATCCAAGTCATTACCCAAATGCGTGAGAAAAACAAAGATAGATGCGATGCCTCTCGTGATGTCTATAGAGTGCATTCGTCGACTCACGTCTTAACTCCCGCACTCTCTCTTTTAAAACCACCGACTGACATCCAAACCTCCTATTTAGGCGAAGAGCAATTGGAAAGCACGAAGCCAACGAATGGGACGTTCGTAGTTGTTATTTCGCAAATGTGCACAGGTATTCCATTAGTTCGATCTTATTCAAAGAATTTCCCGAGGTCATTCCATCGACTGTCCGCGATTTGGTCCAACCGTTAGTTTGAGCAGATTCGGCGGAATGGTAAGAATCGGTTCAATTGGTTTCTCACGCGTTTTGACAGCAGAATCAACCCAGACATGTACAACAATCCTATAAGGCATGCTGCTTGAAAAAAGCCAATCCAGCTATTCGAAATTGCAACATTCAGAAAGAATAGTACAGCAATTATACCACTACATACAGAGAAGAGGATTTCGTATCCGAAGGATCGAAATTCACAAATGGAAACATTTAGAAATCTTGAGAGAAGGTACGGCTGATACCAAAACGAAGTAAGTAAACAAGCACAGACTGGTGCGAGTACAGTGCCAACAATTCCGTAATAATAAGTTCCATACATCATCAAGGGTAGGGACACAATGGAATTTAGGGTTGTGCAAACATTTACCTCTCGAATATGTCCTAAAGCAATCGTGAGATTGGAATAGGTTGTTGCAACAACGGTTACAACGACAAGCGCCGCGACAGAAATATTCACTGAATTTCCAGCGAAGTATTGTCCACCTACCCACAACTCTACGAAAATTGCGTTCAGACAATAACTTGCAATTGCTACAAAACCCAGTCCCCATATCAGAAGAAAAGTCAATTGAAAAAAAATTGGCTTCAATTCCTCTTTTGATCTTCTACCCGATAAGTTCGCGATTGCAGGCAAAAGAGCATTGGATGGTCGCTCCAATAGAGTCTTCGAGATGTCAGGCCCCTTCTTTGTCATGTTAAGTATCGTAGCCGATTCCGCACTCAAGAATTGGGTAACAATTAGGGAATCGATGTTCCCCGATAGGACTAACGACAACCGGCCAATAAAGTTATAGCCAAGACTCCCAAGCAACGAATGAATCCGTACCGTTTTCAGTGGTGCAGCCAAACCTTCTTGATTAAGTCGATGCCGTAGATACAAGAGGTTTCCAATAGAGAGGAACGTTCCACGCAACAGCAATCCGAGCGAAAGAGCCATCAATCCGTAACGCAAGACAAGTAAAACTCCTGTTGCAACAAGCGCACAAATCATGATTGAACAGAACATTGTACCTAGTCCAAGGGTTCCTTGAAGTCCTGCATTGATACCTGCGGGTCCATAAGAAAAAACTGACAATGCGGTTCCAATTATCGCGATACGAAAAGCTGCTAGTAAGGAGCTCCGGTCTACAGAACTTGGTACATTCAAGTTTTCTACAACGTACGAAGAAACGAAGAGCCCAATCAATGCTAAAATGATTGCAAAAAGTGCCGAAAGTAAGATTCCGGTTGATATAAGTGTACCTAGTTCTTCCTTGTCCCGATTGCCGTACGCTACCCCGACCCTCTGGATTAGAATTGTTGACACGCCGGGGTCAACAATCGTTATCCACGCGAGAATATTCCCAGTTGCTAACCACGCTCCGTAAGTGTCTGAATGGACGTACCAAAGCGTTATGGGGGCTAACACGACTCCAGAACAAACATTTACGAAAATTGAGAAGTACTGGAAGAACAGGTTCCACCAAGTCAATGCCCGCGGACTTATTTGTCTTTCCTTCATGTTTCGTCTTGCTGGCAAATCATTTGCGATCGGGGAGTGTCCGACGAATCAGTTCTGTAGCCTGTTCGCATCGAACCTTAAACTTTAGGATCGCGAGTTGCAAGAGTGATTTCGGTTTAGGAATTAGGTACGAAAGCTTCCATGGAAAAGTAGCCACGAATTTATCATATGACACTGGATCCTTGACTCTCAGTGCACCAACTTTTGCGGCATAGCAAAACTGAATAGCACTTCGATAACCGTCAGATTTCAATCTACCTTGTAGTTTAGGTTCGTGCATGTGTACAAATGGATGATCTGCGATCCGGTACATGTTAAGCATAGGTTCTGGCGTCCAATCGAGTCGGTCAAAATCCTCATCACATTTTGCCAAAACATCCGAAATTGCTACAAGTTTCGCGTTTTCGGTGGAATACAGTAGAGCTACGCCTATAGCTAAGAATCCAAACCCGTCGCCAAGGATTCTCGAAATATAGTTTTTGTCTTCGGATCGTAGTTCTCGCACTTTGAACACGTAGGTGCTAATTTTCGGAAACCTAATCAAATGCTCAATTGCGGACTGCGCTTCCGAGTCGACACCTAACTCAGTTGATTTAGAGAACGCACCGTTTTGTGCATCGGACGGTTGTGCGAATGAAAAACGAATGATCGTAGGACTTGAAGCGTCAATACAATTCAAAACAACCATTAATGAGTTTTTGCATGGCAAATCGTCGTCTGCAAAGAACCACAAATACTCAGAGGTGCAGGATTGAAAGAGGCTCATTACATTGCCGTCAAAACCAACGTTGGAGGATTGCCGTTGATACTTTAATTCGATGCCACGTCCGTTTCTCTCTTTCACAATCTCAGACGTGTTGTCCGATGACGCATTATCCGAAATAGCTAGCTGTACTCTAGCGCTTACACCCATTTCGTTAATGATATTGGTAAAGACATCAATTAGTCTGGCTAGCTTTTCTCCGCGATTATATGTGGGAATGCCAATAGTTAGTCGCGCTGTGATGGTTTTACTCTCAAATGAAGTATGTTAAATGAGAATTCACGTAGTGTCAGGAAGTTAATGTGAAACGGAAATCCATTCAAGTGCTTTCCATTTCAATTGGTTTAGCAAATGGTTCCATCTCAGATATTGGACACCCAAAAGCGACTTTTGGATAAGCATTCGCAAAGGTTTCAACCATCACTTGAAGCAGGCACGGTGACTTCGGGTCTTCAATCATCCAATTGAGTGCATCTTCTACATCCGACGGCTCTTTACATGTTCGAGCGGTGATACAATACCCCTCAGCTACTCTCTCAAAATCAGGGGCACTGTATCCCCAGAAAGTTGATTGATATCTTCCGTCGAAGTAGCTCTCTTGAAACTGTCGAACCATACCGTGGCATTGATTGTTTATGACAATCATTTTGATTGGCATACCATATCTTCGAACCGTCTCAAGCTCCTGAATATTACTTTGAAATCCGCCGTCACCTGCAATCACAACACACGGGCGGTCTGGTACTGCGACACTCACGCCAATCGCGGACGGAAGTGCAAATCCCATCGATCCCATTCCGCCCGATGTTAGGAAGCGTTGATCGGCACCAAGTCTTAACGATTGAGCCGCCCACATTTGATGTTGGCCGACGTCAACTACGTATGCTGAAGCGGACGTGGTTGCCGCCGAGAGGGAATGCATAAAACCGTTTGGATTGATGCCCTCGATCCCAGAAAGTTCACCGTCATCAGGCCATCGCTGCCTGGATTCGGCAATCTCAAATCGCCAACTAATGCTATCCACTGCGTTAAATACTTGTTCAACTGAGAAACTTAAGAAGTCTCTGAGTTCACTTACGAGTGTTTTGCAACCTTCCACACGGTTGTTCATTTCTCCTGGCTCACAGTCTACGTGGAAAAAGGATTTTCCTTGACTAAATGCCCTTGTGTCTGAACCTGTCTGCCGTACATCCAATCGACTACCGAGAACGACAATGCAATCCGACTTGTGCAATGCGATGTTTGCCCACCGATTCCCGTAGGTGCCAATCATGCCGACACGCATTGGATGAACAAACGGGAGTACGTCGACCGCCATCAGCGAATGAACTACGGGAACCCCAAGCTTTTCTACTAGCTGAAGTAGCAGCTCAGCACATCGTCCTGATCGAATGCCACCACCAATAAGTATCAATGGGAACTGTGCTTGATTGAGCGCCTTTATCATTTCCTCAAAAAATGGTCCAACTTCATCGGACAAAACTTTGGCCGATATTGAATGCGTAGAAGACTTGGGTTCAACTTGTGACCTTTGAATATCCATAGGAATGTCCAGCAATACTGGACCAGGTCTGCCATTTGTTGCTGTTTCGAATGCATGTTCAAGGCGATGTTGCAACGATTCGGGATTTCGAACCATCTCCGCGCGCTTTGTTATTGGAGCAGCCATGGACACAATATCCGTCTCTTGGAATCCCAGCTGTCGTATGGCGCGTTCCCCTTTTTGCTCGTGGAGGTTAACCTGTCCAGTGATAAAAACGGACGGCGTAGAGTCGAAGTAGCAACTCCCGATGCCTGTAAGCAAGTTAGTGGCCCCAGGGCCGCTTGTGGCCATTCCCACACCGGGAATACCAGTCATGCGGCCATATCCCTCTGCCGCGAAAGCTGCCGCTTGCTCATGGTGCATGCTCACGATCCTAGTTTTCCCGAAGAGATGGATAGAATCGAGTAAGTGAGTAATCATCCCACCTGACATCTCGAAAACCGCGGAAACCTGCTTTTCGTACAAGAATCGGGCGATGTAATCCGTTGCTTTCATTGCCTGGACTCTTTCCTGACCGATTCAATTGTAGTCTTGATACCATCCAACAACGACGTTTTGGGTGCCCAGCCTGAAGCTACGAGCTTGCAAACATTTGCTTCAACGTTCATCGGTGCTCCGGACTTGTACTCGATTTCCCCAAAGCCCAGCGGCAAAGAACTATCTATTTGGTCTCGAATACACTCGATGATTTTTTTCAGTTCAATTGCGTTGCCGGATCCCAAGTTGAATATCCCGTGCATCGTTGCATTACGTGCAGCATGAACAACTGCGTCGGCCGCATCCTTGACATATAGGTAGTCCCATAACTGTTTCGCGGCGGTTAATGCAGGTTTCTCACCAGCCAACAGGGTCGTTATCAAACTGGGAATCATCGCGCTAGAGTGATCTCCAGGGCCGAAGCAGGAGAATAGTCGTAGCCATACAAATCGCATTTGGCTTAGTTTGCAAAGCTGAACTCCAATCGCCGAAGTAGCGAGTTTTGTTGCTCCATACATAGTTGTAGGGGTACATACAAACTCTTCGTCAATCGCGTTCAATTTTGGGCCGTATTCGGCTTGGCTACCTATCGCGACGATTGTTCGAGCTCCAAAATCGTTGGCTAGCTGAAATAATTTGATAGATGATTGGAGATTGGACAGCTGTTCTGATTCGTCTCGATTCTTGGATGCAACACCAGTCCATCCCAGATGCAGAATTGTGTCAGGCTGGAAGCTCTCCAGAGCGCTGGAAAGTGCTGAATCGTCATGCATGTCGCCATAAAATATCTCGATATGCGGCGCAAGATGGGCCAGTTTGCGTCCAGAGCATTCGTTTCGAACAAGCGCAGCGACTGGTGTTTTTGATTCAACCAGCACCTTGACCACGTGGCCACCGACAAAACCACTCGCCCCTGTTACAAAGCACTTCACGTTAGGAAACTTTACTCGCCACAAAGGCAACAATCGATTCATTGATATAACGAATCATGGCGAATGAAAGACCTGGAAAGGTTCCAATGAACAGGGTGTTATTCATTATCTCGTCGGCACCACTTAGGTCTCCGATCACACGAATGGAATTTGGTGTGTCGTACTTTGCTTGAACAAAAGCTGGCTGCCTCAATAGGTTTCCACCAAACAACATTCGATTTCCAATTTTGCACTCGTCTAGATGTTTAGCCAATTCCATTCGGGTGAAAGGAGCTCCCGGTCGAACAGACATTTTGAATCCAAACCATGAGCAATCAGTAAGGCAACCTGTAGAGTCCCAATCAAAACTTCCATCTGGGTTCCATTTTGTTGCGTGGGTTGGCAACGAAAACTCAATAAACTCTTCCAGCGAGGCTAAGCCACTTCGAAGTGCCTGCCAATTGTCTTTTCTTGCCTGTATAAATGCAGGTAGCTTTTGAAGTTGCACGCTGCCGATGGCAGCCTGCATATCGAGTGGCTTTAAGTTGTAGCCAAGATGACTGTAAATGTATTTGTGATCGTATCCCTCAGGAAGTTCACCCAGTTGCCAAGCAAATCGTTTGTTGCATGTGTTGTCTTTGCCAGACGAACACCAACAGTCGCGACCCCAATCTCTAAAACTCTCTACAAGTACCTTCAAAGCAGCTTGACGGACCACGTTAACGGATCCACCTTCTCCCATCGTGAGATGGTGAGGCGGATAGAAGCTTTGTGTTGAAAGATCCCCCCAGCTGCCAGTGTATTTGGTCAAACTTCCGTATGCGTTGCGTGGTTCTTTCGGATAATTATCAAGCAACGGAGATGTTGCAGGAATCGTATAGGAACAACCAAGCGCATCGCAATTGTCTTCGATAAGCCAAAGATCATGCTCTTTGCAGAATTGCAGAACCGTTGTCAAATCGAAAGGATTTCCGAGTGTATGAGCCATCATCACCGCTTTGGTTTTTCCACGAACAAACGCGTCTTCGAGTTGTTCGCAACGAGCATTACCAGTAATCGGATCCGCATCGATAAAGACGGCAGTTAGACCGTTTTGGATTATCGGTGCCGCAGTGGTCGGAAAACCAGCAGCGACGGTGATAACCTCATCGCCTGGTTGCAGTCTCTTTTCCTTTGGAAGTTTATGGCTCGTGAGAGCTGAAATCGCGATGAGGTTTGCGCTCGAACCGGAATTTACAAGTAGTGATTTCCTGACCCCTAGGAATTCCGCAAGCTCATTTTCAAATTTATCTCCCTCTGGGCCAAGCGTTAGCCAAAAGTCTAGCGTACTCGAAACAGCCGCTTCTACTTCGTCCTCTGTAAAGACTCTGCCCGCGTACGGAACAACCGTTTCGCCCGGAATGAACTTCGGTTGAACTTCCTCGTATCCCGGCCGGTTACTTCCATGGACTCGTCGTGAGAACTCACGAGTAAGTCTAAGAATCTCGGCCTTCAATTGATCGTTGTTCAGTGCACTCATGGATGACACAGGTTACTCGGATTGGTCCATGGTAGAAGCCCATGGATTGCCAATTGCCGATGCGTTCGATTCAAACAGTGAAATATGTTGTGAAACCATACTGGTGGGGTCTGATCCTTCGGTGACTGCTTGATACCATTCCGCAGTCCTATGAATGGTCTCATCGTAGTCCCAAGTAGGTCTCCAGCCCAGCAAATGAAATGCCTTGTCGATCGCCAAATTTAACTTAGACGCCTCATGGTGCGCATTTGGATCTGAGCAGTCTATCCATTCGCCACCTGTATGGCTCAATATCGACTGGACTACTTCCGCCACAGTTCGATTGCTCAACAGATTCGGCCCGAAGTTGAAGGCAGAGCAGTATTGCTCCCGGTAGACTCCAGATCCTAGGTCCTTTGCAAGTATCGCGCCGAGCCAAAGGTATCCTGACAGCGGCTCGAGCACGTGCTGCCACGGTCTTGTTGCATGTTTGTTTCGGACGGGGATCGATTCTCCTTTTGCAAGTGCTCGAAACACATCAGGAACGATTCGGTCATTTGCCCAATCACCGCCTCCAATGACATTGCCCGCTCGTGCGGTTGCAACCCTTTGCTTGAAGTGTACAGAAAAAAAAGAACTTCGGTACGCTGCCGTCACCAACTCTGCGCATCCCTTAGATGCGCTGTACGGATCGTAGCCTCCCATTGCGTCTTCTTCTCTATATGCATGCAGCCATTCGCAATTCTCGTAGCATTTATCGGTCGTTACTACAACGACTGCGCAAGAATGATCGAGCAACCTGATGGACTCGAGCAAATTTGCAGTTCCCATTACGTTTGTCTCAAACGTCTCGATTGGGATGTCGAAAGAAAGCCGGACAAGGGGCTGAGCTGCCAAATGAAATATTATTTCTGGTTGTGTCTCGTCAATTGCTGCCTTGAGCCTCTCCCTATCGCGAATGTCGGCTCGCGTGTCGGTTGTAAGCTTCTCTGCCATTGAAAGCTGATCGAAAAGTATCTCGTGCGATTGGGGATTGAGTGCAAAGCCATGTACATGAGCTCCAAGTTGCAGAAGCCACTGACTAAGCCAGCTACCTTTGAAACCCGTGTGTCCGGTAACGAGGACCGAACGATTTTGATAGACGTCAGCGAACACTGGTACTATTTGACTACCAAGACTTCCAAGGAGCTTTTCCACTCGACCATAATGATTCGAGCTCGGTCTTATCCCTTAAGGTATCCATAGGGTGCCAGAAGCCGCTGTGTCGATACGATGAAAGCTGTCCTTCATGTGCAAGACTGTCCAATGGTTGACGTTCCCATGTTGTTCTGTCTCCGTCCTTGATGTACTCAATCACCTTAGGTTCAAGAACGAAAAAGCCACCGTTTATCCACGAACCATCGCCTACTGGTTTCTCTTGAAACGACGAAACGATTTCCGAATTGTTCGTGTCGAAGCCTAATGCACCATAACGACCGGGTGGTTGGACAGCAGTGAGAGTGGCTAATTTGTCTTGTTTTCGATGGAATGCGACGGAGGCTGTTAAATCAATATCTGCCAAGCCATCCCCGTAGGTGAGGCAAAATGTCTGATCATTCAGGTACGGTTTAACTCTAGCTAAACGTCCGCCTGTCAATGTTTCATCACCCGTATCAACAACCGTAACTCGCCATGGTTCCGCGTTGCGCGTATGCACTTCCATGCTGTTGCGACTCATGTCGAATGTAACGTCCGACATGTGAAGGAAGTAATTCGCGAAATACTCCTTTATTATATAGCCCTTGTAGCCAGCACAGATGATAAAATCATTGATGCCGTGTGATGAATAAATCTTAAGTATATGCCAAAGAATCGGACGCCCACCAATCTCGATCATGGGCTTTGGCTTCAAATGGGTCTCTTCGGATATCCGAGTCCCTAGCCCGCCGGCAAGGATTACAGCTTGCATCGATTTAGTAAGAAAGGATTTTGACATTTTGATTGCAGGCGAGAAGCGAACGGCGAATAGGGAGTAACGAGAAGAAAGTTACACTCTTCTCGTATCTCATTCATTCGGCGCGGACTTCGTTCCTGTGGGTGACATTTCTATCACCTTTTTATCGCTTTTCTGTTGCTTTAGTTAGCGTTTTTTGACACGATTTCGAGTAACGGCAAAGTATAAGACAATAACCACCTAACTCAAAACGAAAACCCCAGATGGAGGGGTGTAAAGCTTCGCTAACCGTTCCAAATTAACGGATATACGGATGGAAGCGGTAAACGACGTTTCACTCGGCAGAGAGTGGCGAGTGGCGGGAAAAGAGAGGAGATAGCGAAATTGCGAGATCGTTGCGATTCTTCTCGCTGAACGCCACCATGCAACTATAGCAGGGATGTAAACTCAAGATACGAGCGGCGGTTGCCTGTCCGAAAACCGGGGCTAACGCCCATCGGCTAATCGTTGCGATTTCGTCGTCGACTAAATCAACAGCTCGCTTGTGCCAGTGGTCCATGACTGGTTGGCTAGACACGAACATTGCAGCACAATGACCCGACCCGCACCCTGCTTTCGTTCGCTCAAGGCGAACAAAAGCAGGGTGCGGGACGATCGCTTCGTGGGCGTCGACGGCTAGCCAATCAGTCTTGCTTCCATCGAGACAAGCTCGAATGGAGAGCTTGGTCCAACGCCATTTGGATGAATCCAACGGAAGCCAAGCCAATGAATCGCCATGCCCGAACGGAAGTTTTGTTGTTCCTCATTCGCAAAACACTTTGCGGCACGAGTGTCATAAGCACTCATGCACAAATTTTTGCACACAACTTGTTTAACCGCGTGCCCATCGGGCCGCGTTTTCCTGGCGAGAGCGCGGGGCGATGCCCACGCGGTTAAACGAAGAAACTTATGCACGGGTGTCCTATGACTTACAAAATACTTGAACCCTATCGTCCTTCGGATCGATCGCCTTGGAATATCGAGAGCGTAGTGCATTTGCACCGGCGAGCTGGATTCGCGGCGCCTTGGGATAGGATTGAAAAAGACGTTCACGACGGACACGAGGCAGCGATAGATCGAGTCTTGAACACAAAGCCAAACGCTGACTTTGAAAAGATGTCGAGCGTCATTTGCGACGCGGCAATGGGCTCTGGCGATATCACGCGACTCAAAGCCTGGTGGTTGTATCGGATTCTCTTTACCTCGGATCCATTGGTGGAGCGGCTGACGCTCTGTTGGCACAACCATTTCGCGACGAGCAATGCGAAGGTCAACGATGTCACACTGATGCGCAATCAAAATGAACTGCTTCGTAAATTCGCTTGCAGTAAATTTTGTGAACTGCTACGAGCGATCATCAAGGACCCAGCGGTACTGATTTGGTTGGATGCCGATGCCAATCGAAAAGAACATCCGAACGAGAATCTCGCTCGTGAATTGATGGAGCTCTTTACGCTTGGGGTCAGGCACTACCAGGAAGCTGACGTGAAAGAGAGTGCGAAAATATTGACCGGATGGACTGTCGCCCGCGGAAAATTTCGCTCCGACGAAAACCTCCATGATGCAGGTGAGAAAACCATTCTCGGTAAGACCGGTAATTGGAATGGAGACGATCTCTTGAATATTCTCGTGGAACATCCGGCCACGTCGAGCCGTATCGCGTTTCGCGTATGCGAACTATTTCTAGGGGAATCGGTAATCAGCGAAAAAGTTATCGATGAATTGGCGGATGGATTGCGTGAAAACTCTTTGGACATCGGGTGGGCGGTTAAAACAGTATTGCGCAGCGATTTATTCTATTCGTCCGCCAACATGAATAACCGAATCGTAAGTCCTACCCAGTTCTTCATCGGAGCCTCGCGAGCTTTGGAAATTCTCGATCCGCCGCCGAGCACTTGGTTGCTGGCGGAATGGTCGAAGCGATTGGGTGAAGACTTATTCAATCCACCAACTGTCTTCGGGTGGGCTGGAGGTCGAGTTTGGTTAACAAGCCGTGCCATGATCGGTCGAGCCAACTTTGCAACGGCGCTTGTAGCGGGCGACCTGACAACCGATAAAAAACCGTTTGAGGCAAGAGCGTTGGCTGCGAAGTATGGCATTGTAAATGAGCTCGACATCGGAGAGTTTTATTCTCGGCTATTGCTGGGACGATCCGCGCTGCCAAAGCAATGGTCGTCATTGCTGAACGATCCACAGCGATTGGTGGTTGCACTGTTGAGCTCGCCAGAGGGACAGATTGGATAGCAAATGAACAAAAAACCAGTCCTTTGGTTTCCCGAGATTCCTACCGATTCGGCCCCTCACCCCCCGATCCCCTCTCCACGAAAACGGGGCGAGGGGGAGACAGATTCTATGACAACATCTAACCTGATTATTTCAAAATCAAAATCGCACCATCAGAATAGAGAGACTTACCATGACTCGACCGATTCGCCGAACGTTTCTAAAACAAGCAGCCTTGATCGCGTTATCGCCAACGATCCCGCAATTTCTTTGCCATTCGGTAAATGGATCAGAAGCGACCAACGACAAGATCCTCGTCGTCATTCAGCTCGACGGCGGCAATGATGGCATCAACACGTTTGTTCCGTATAACGACGAGGGCTATACAAAATATCGCGACAAGTTGCGAATCCCAACCGACAAACTGATCAAGATTAACAATGCTGTCGGCTTCCACCCGTCATTGCGACTGGCTGCGGATCTTCTCGAAGATGGACGGCTAGCAATAGTGCAAGGCGTCGGATATCCGAACCCTAGTCGATCTCACGGCCTGAGCAATTCGATATGGCAAACCGCTCGATTCGATCCAAGCGAACACACATCGTTTGGATGGCTTGGACGGGCTACCGATGAGCGTGCTCGAGAGACAGACCGAACACCGCACTCCGTTCTGCTCGGTGACGACGCGATGCCGATCGCTTTGCGTGGCCGTCGTTCGGTCGCAATTTCATTGGCCAATTTGAACGATCTAAAACTGTCCAACGCTAGAATTCTCTCTTCAGCAAAGACTAGCCAGGAAGCCACAGAAGCGACGTCGATCGTTCGCACCGACTCGAGTCAATCAAACGACTTGCTCTCGTTCACTCGCCGCGCTTCGCTCGATGCTTACACGACCTCGGACTTGATTGATGAGCTAAAGTCAAAGCACGCGGAAGACGCATCAAAATATCCGTCGACGATTTTGTCAAATCGATTGCAATCGATCGCAACACTGGTTAAATCGGGTTTCACTACACAAGTTTACTACGCCATTCAGAGCGGCTACGACACGCATGCAGCCCAATTGCCGACTCACGCTCGATTGTTGGCAGAGTTAGCGGGCGGGCTCAAAGCATTTCACAACGACTTGAAGAGCTCTGGTTTAGAGGATCGAGTCATCACGTTGTGTTTCAGCGAATTCGGACGCCGTGTCCAGGAAGATAGTTCACTTGGCACGGATCATGGAACGGCTGGCCCCGTTTTTTTGGCGGGTTCATCTGTCCAACCTGGCTTAATCGGCGAACCGCCTAGCCTGACCGACCTTGACGATGGCGATTTGAAGGTGCAATTCGATTTCCGTCGAATCTACGCTAGCTTGCTGAAGAATTGGTTGAATGTTGCTCCTGAAAAATCGCTGATTGGCGAGTTTGAGCGGATGCCATTGATTGCGCTAAGTTGACGCAACTCATTTATGAATGAGATCCCCCGAGATAAATTCGGCGGCATTCATTCATGCCGTCGGCTTTATGCCAAATGGCACTCACATTGAGCCGCAACGCGCTAGCGTGCGGGCTGGAGGGCAAGAATCGTTTGCGAATCCGGCCCTCATGCTAGCGCATTGAGGCTCAAAATTTACAAAGTTCATGCCGTCGGCTTTATGCCGAGGGTTCTGACCACCTACCTAGGGAGACAGTAACGATCCCCTGAGTTAAACTCGAGACTAGCTCGGGGATGCGGTGGCGTTCGGCGAGAATTGAAACGGAGTGATAGTCGATAAAGTTTTTTCTGAAATTAACAAAGACGTACGGCTAAGTAATGAACGTTCGGCTCGGATTTAGATTATTGGCACTCATGGCTCTTTCGATGAGCATTTCGATTTCAAACGCTCACGAAGGCCATGGCCATGGACAAGGAGACTCGACCGTGAGGGGCTGGACTTTCAGTGATACCGGTGCCCACATTCACGCGTCCTTTGTGGCCTCCGTCGATGGCAACGTGCAAGTTCGCCGCACCGATGGCAAAATGGTTTCATTGGAGATCGCTAAGTTAACTGCGACCGATCAGAACTGGATCGAACTCAAAACAGTACAAATCCGCCAACTCAATGAGAACGCGAAGCTTCCGGCTCAGTTAACGAAGTTAGTAGCGACCAAGTTCGAGAGCAGGCCGGCAATCGCAGATTCGTTTGAGCCTTTTGCAAAGCTAAACGCCATTAAGCATAGGCAGGACGCTCAGTTTTTTTATGTCGAATCCAACTCGATGCCGGACCACCAGATGATGGTTGGCATTACGGCTTGGCAACAACAGGTACCGCTTCCGCAGTCTTACTTCGGCAACAATGCGTGGCGCATTCCACTTGAGCCCACCGTTGCAAAGAATCCCCTGTCTGCCAAGTCGCATTTTTTTCGGGGAGCGATCGCTTTGGCGGCCAATGGTGTTCCGATTTTCAATCCGATCAAGAATGATGGCAAGACAGATACACTGCTGGCGGGGGAGCTGGACGAATTTGGAGGTCACTGTGGGCGTGCCGACGACTACCACTATCACATCGCCCCTACGCACTTGCAAGAAATCGTTGGGAAAGACAAACCGGTTGCCTACGCGCTGGATGGCTACGCGATTTATGGATACACCGAGCCAGACGGTTCCAAGGTTGAGGGGCTCGATCAGTTCAATGGCCACACCACGCCAGTACTAGGTTATCACTACCACGCGACCAAAACGTACCCCTATATCAATGGCGGATTTCATGGCGAAGTCGTCCAGCGCGACGGCCAAGTCGATCCGCAACCGCGAGCGGATGGAGTGCGACCAGCATTACCTCCGCTTCGAGGCGCTAAAATCGTCGGCTTCGCGGAGACCAAGAAGAACAGCTATCAACTGACCTATGAGGTACAAGGGAAGAAGGGTACGGTTAGCTACGATCTGGCCAAAGATGGTTCGGCGCAGTTTATGTATGTCGAACCCAATGGCAAGTCTCGAAAGGACAACTACGCACCGATCCGTCGCGGCGGCGAACGTGCCGGAGGTGGTGCCAGTGGTGGCGACAGACCCCCGCGTCGGAATGATCCACCACCACGCAATGATTCACCGCGAGGGAAATGACGGCCAGAGACGAGCATTGCCAACTTGGAGAAATCTGAATCGGCAGGTTCGAAAACCGGATTCGCCGTTTCGAGTTCCGCTACTTCGTTTCGAATTTTCGCGTTTCATTGTCGTGGCCTTATATCTATAGTAGACTATTTACAAACGAGAGGCATTTTCCACGACGCCGTTCGGGATGTGCAATGTCGAGTTCCCTTCTCTCCAGACGAAAAATAATGCGATCCATAGCCTTTGTATTGGTGTTGCCGGTAATTTGGGGGGCGGTGTTTTTTTTGCCGGCCACTGCGGAGGATGTCGTCTCGTTCAATAGGGACATCCGCCCGCTATTGTCCGACCGTTGTTTTGCTTGTCACGGACCCCATGCGGCCAAGCGCGAGGCAAACTTGGAGTTGGACATTCCCGATGGAGATCAGGGTCCGTTTCACCCGCGCGACGGACATCACGTGATCAAACCAGGTGATCTGGATTCCAGTGAACTTTGGTTGCGGCTGATCTCTAATGACCCCTCGCTGCAAATGCCGCCACACGATTCGGGAAAGAAACCTTTCACCGCAGAGCAGAGAGAATTGGTTCGGCAGTGGATTGTGCAGGGGGCAAGGTACGAAAAGTTTTGGTCCTTTGAACCACCAAGGCAGCAGGTATTGCCCACGGTTAACAATGCCGCTTGGCCAGCGAATCGGATTGACCAACTTGTCTTAGCAGATCTTGAAAGGAAGCAGATCATGCCTCAACCTCCTGCGGACAAGCGGACATTGGTTCGGCGCGTCGCTTTCGATCTTACAGGTTTGCCTCCAACGCGAGACGAGATTCACCAGTTCGAGCAAGAAAACACTCCGGAAGAATATGCGAGATTGGTCGATCGTTTGTTATCAACGCCTCAATACGGCGAACACATGGCTCGCTACTGGTTAGATCTCGTGCGATTTGCTGACACCAATGGCATGCATCATGATCACTATCGCGAGCAGTCGCAATATCGCGACTGGGTGATTCGTGCTTACAATTCGAATGTACCCTTCGATCAGTTTGCGATCGATCAGCTCGCAGGGGACTTGCGTGCCAATCCGACCGTCGATCAACAGATTGCCTCTGGCTACAATCGCCTGCATATGGTAATGGACAAGGGGACGAATCCACCTCAGGAAAGTTACACTCGCAACGTCGTGGACCAAGTAGCCGCCTTTGGAACCATATTCATGGGGATGACACTGGAGTGTTCCGTTTGTCATGACCACAAGTACGATCCTGTGAAGCAGAGAGACTTCTACCAACTCTTTGCTTTCTTCAACAACATTGATGGCGACCCAGAGACACCAGGCCGCGAACAACAACCGCCTTTCTTGCGGATCCCGTCGCCAGAGCAGGACGCGAGCTTGAATGAGTTCGAGTCACAGCTTTCGGCGGTCAAGTTCGAGGTGGACGAACTGAAACAAACGCTAGGTGGACTTTCAGCCGAGGACAAGGCAAGCAATGGCGCCGAAACGGAACGGGCATCGTTGACGATGAAGCTGAAGCAAAAGGAAGAAGAGTTAGGTCGCCTCAAGGCATCCAGAGATGAACTCAATCGCACTATTCCTCTAGCGCTGGTGATGAAGGAGCGACCCGATGTGCGGCCTGCTTACATCCTTAAGCGCGGAGCTTACGACCAGCCCGGCGAGGTGGTTTCCAGAAACACGCCGGCCTTTCTGCCCCCATTGGAGTCAAGAGGGGATCTGAAGACGCGCTTCGACCTGGCGCGATGGGTGACTGACAAGCGGCATCCGTTGTTGGCGCGAGTAACGGTAAACCGAGTCTGGCAGCAGTTTTTTGGAGTGGGACTTGTGAAGACCTCCGAAGATTTCGGCGCGCAGGGCGAGTACCCCAGTCACCCCGAATTGTTGGATGACTTGGCCAATACTTTTATCGACTCGAACTGGAACGTCAAGTCACTTGTCCGGTCGATCGTGTTGTCAAAGACCTATCAGCAAACTTCAAGTGTCTCGTCTGCTGAGTTTCGGACCGATGCGGAGAATCGGCTGCTCGCCCGAGGATCACGCATTCGTTTGGATTCTGAGGTGATTCGCGATCAATTCCTTTCGATCAGCGGACTGCTTAACAACGCGATGTACGGCAAAAGTGTGAAGCCGCCCCAGCCCGCCGATCTGTGGAAAACGGTTTCCATGGTCTCGTCCTCCACCTACTCATTCAAGGAGGACACGGGTGACAAAGTCTATCGACGAAGCTTTTACACATTTTGGAAACGGGCGATGCCGCCACCGCAAATGACTATCTTTGATGCGCCCACTCGCGAAAGCTGTACTTCGAGACGGGAACGAACCAACACGCCGGTGCAAGCCTTATTAACGATGAACGAGAGTCAGTATTTCGAAGCTGCCCGGCACTTCGCGCATCAATTGCTAGGCCCATCGGATCAGAGCGACGAAGAACGCCTGCGCATCGCATTCGAGTCAGTCACGTCACACCTCCCGGATGCCGATGAGCAAGTGGACTTGCGGAACGGACTCGTGGGATTTCGTTCAATCTACCGGGACGACGTGGAGGCAGCTCGCGCGATGACATCCGGTATGATGTTAGCCAACGACGCGCAGCGTATCGAACTGGCGGCGTTTACGATGGTGATCAACTCCCTGTTCAATCTCGATTTAGCCAAGACACGTGAGTAGGTGAATTATGTCGGACTATCTTTGCGATCAGTTTCAATGGCTACAATCCAGGCGTCGGTTCTTGAAGCGCACTGGCATGGGGCTCGGGGCAGCCGTATTGGGCTCCATAGTTGCCAAGCAAGCGAACGCAGCTCTGCCAGTGCTACCGCATTTTCGGCCGCGCGCAAAACGCGTCATCTTTCTCTTTATGGGCGGTGCCCCAAGTCAGATCGAATTGTATGACTACAAGCCCGGTTTAGAGAAGAAATACAAACAGCCACTGCCCGACGAAGTCCGCGATGGCCAACGCGTAACGGCCATGACGGAGGGGAAGGAACATTTGATCCAGCCGTCGATCTTCAAATTCGCGCAGCAGGGGAATTGCGGCATGTATATGAGCGAACTTCTGCCGCACTTGTCAACAGTTGTGGACGAATTGTGCTTTATCAAGTCGATGCATACCGAAGCGATTAATCACGATGAAGGCAAGACCCAAATGTGTACCGGCTCTCAGATCCAAGGCAAACCGAGCCTGGGTGCCTGGTTGAGTTACGGTCTGGGCTCGCTAAATAACAATCTTCCAGATTTCATTGTACTCAACTCGGCATTCTGGTCCGGAGACCAGCAGAATGTGCAGGCTCTTTACAGTCGCTTATGGGGCACGGGATTTTTGCCTTCCAAGTACCAGGGTGTGGCCTTTCAATCGGCGGGCGATCCGGTATTGTTTCTTTCGAATCCCACCGGTGTCAGTCGCGACAGCCGGCAAAAGATGCTCGAACTTGTCACTCAGCTCAATCAAAAGCACGCGGTCGCAATCGGTGATCCGGAAATTCAAACCACTATTGCCCAGCAAGAGATGGCCTTCCGCATGCAAGCCTCCGTGCCGGAATTGACTGACCTTCGAGGCGAACCTGAATCGGTCAAGAAGTTGTACGGGCCCGAAGTCGACAAGCCAGGTTCGTTTGCGCGTAACTGCATGTTGGCGCGGCGGATGGTTGAACGGGGCGTACGTTTCGTACAGGTATTTCACCGTGGATGGGATCACCACAGTACACTTCCTACGAAGCTGCGAGGCCAATGCAAGGACGTCGATCAACCTTGGGCCGCCCTGATTCAGGACCTCAAACTGCGAGGGATGCTTGAAGATACGCTGGTTGTCTGTTCAGGCGAATTCGGGCGCACTGTCTATTGCCAGGGAAAGCAGACCGGCGCGGATTACGGACGCGATCACCATCCCCGGTGCTTCACCACCTGGCTGGCCGGCGGAGGAATCAGGGGTGGCATCGAGCACGGTCGGACCGACGAATACAGCTACAACATTATCGATCAGAATGGTCAACGGACGACTCGTTTCGAAGACGACGCAGTCCACGTCAATGACTTGAATGCGACTATCTTGAATCAACTGGGAATCGATCACCGCCGCTTGACCTTCCGTTCCCAAGGCCTCGAACAGCGATTGACGGGGGTGGAGGAATCACACGTCGTAGAGAAGATTCTCAGCTGAGCATCGTGCGATTAATTAGTGTCGTAGTGGACGAGGCTACGAGTCCAGTCGCCAGGGACTCGTGGCCTCGTCCACTACGGGTTCCGACAGTTATTTTCCGCTCGATGCTACGCACCCGCGGCTACCCGGCAATCGACTTCGTAGAATCTGGTTGGGGACGCGATCTGGTCAAGCAGAGCGCGTTTAGCGGAATGAAATTCAAAAATTCACAGATCGATGACACGTCTGGGAATGCTATGATTGAGACCTTATGCCAACCGCGTCGCGTTCGATTTGCGAGGTAAAGGAATGAAAACTCGATCCATCATGCTCAGGATTCATCGTTGGACGGGACTTATCACCGCGATCCCTCTGTTAGTTGCCGCGATCACCGGTTTTGTTTTGGTCTGGCACGACTCGATCGATGAATGGTTAAATGCCCCGATGATGGTAGTGAAACCCGGTTCTACGCGTTTGTCTTTCCAACGCTTGGTGGACGCGGCCGAAGATGCGAACGGCGGTCGAGCTATAGCCATCGCCAATCCCCGTCGAGATGATCGAGCGATTGGAGTGGCGATCGGTCCAGCGATGGTCTTCGTCGATCCATATTCTGCGACTGTTCTAGGAAAGCGACTTCGCGGAACGGGCTTTGTCGAGTCACTCCAAAAATTTCATGTCATGCTTTGGAGCGGTAATACGGGAAGATGGGTCACGGCGTTCGGCGCGATTGGTGGCGTCCTGATGGGACTGAGCGGTTTGTGGCTATGGTGGCCTTGCAAAGTCTGGAGAGTACAGACAGGCAAAGCATGGTTGAGATTCAATTTCGATCTACACGCGGTCGCAGGTTTCTATTTCCTTGCCCTCACGTTGTTGATGTCTTGGACGGCCTTCCACATGTCGTTCAGCAACACGATCGATGACTGGATGGTGACTTTGTTGGGAGGTAAAGAGGCCAGGATGGTTCGTCCGCCAAGCGTTACCGAAGAGAGCATCGGCCCCGTGCTTAGTGATCGTTCGCTCACCCCCGATGACGCCGCTGAAATTACTCAACAACATTTTCCGGAAGCTCGAATTCGTTTCATTCAAATGGGACTTGGCCCAAAACGGCTCTTTCGCGTTCAACTCAAATATCCTGAGGATGGAACGGCGGGTGGGCGAACGGTCGCATTGATCGATTCGCGAAGCGGACAAGTCCGAGGGTTGCAAGATAGTCGATCTGCGAGCGGTGGACCCTGGCTAAATCAATACATCGATGCCATCCATACAGGCGAGATCGGGGGATGGCCACTGAGAATTGCTTACGCGATGGCTTGTCTTGCGATAGTCGTGCAGGTGGTTACCGGTATTTCGCTATGGTGGCTGCGGCGTTCCGCAAGGAGGAGAGTCGCTAATTGAACCAAATGTTGCCTTTAGCGCCCGTTGGTCACTTTGTCGTCTCAAGGTAAATAGCTGACAGAAATCCCAATCGTTGCAGAGTTCCTCTACCGTCCGTCTATCGTCAAAAAATCGACTGACGTCGTCATACGGCTCGTAAGAAAGAATGGTTTCCGCATCATCCAATTGGACCCTGATCTGAATTCCAAAATCGCGATATCAATGCGGCCCAAAACCCATCACGTCACTTTCCTGGAAGCCTCGGGTGCTGGCGTAAACTGTTTTGTAATAGAACAAAGCAATGTCGGCATTTCGGCCGTGAAATTGAGCCGACCCTCTCAAGTCATAGTCATCTAGCAGTTCGTCTAGTGCGGAGTGGTAACCAAAGTAATAGTCTAAAGCTTTAGCGTCTTCAGGGGTAATTGCAATGTCAATTTAACACGAGATCATTTGTCCAACGACGCAATCACTGCCAGCTTTCTGGATGATCCCAAGCAAGAGCCTGAACTCAACAATCGTATACTGAAGAGCAAGTTGAAGTGAATCATGAAGGGAAAGAGAAAAAACAAATCGTTTTATAACAACGCGCCAAGTGTGCGACAGCCAATCACTGCCTCCGAACGCACACCCACTTTTGATACTCCGATTGCCAATGCTCCAAGACGCAATCCTTGGAGTTATTCTCGATTGAAGGAAAATCTTATCTATTGGCTGATCATTGGCTTGATGGTTTCTCCCGTAGTGTTTTTCACCGTTGGTCCCATCATCTACATTCCATGCTATCGAACATCGCTCAAGCCGGCCGAGTTTACGGTGGATCGTCGGGAGCGAGTAGTCAAGGGCTCAGAGGATAGCACGCAAGCCTACTATCTGGTCTGGAGTCGCGAAGGTGATGTGTATTGTGTGACGGATTCATGGTCCTTTATGACATTTGACGCATCGGATCGATACGGACGCTTGCGTGAGGGTAGTCATGTTAAGGCAAAAGTCGCAGGCTGGCGAGTGCCGTTTTTCTCCTGGTATCGTAACGTGGTTGTTATCGATAACGTTGAAGAGATGCATCCTTAGGCCCTCAGTTGCCCCAACTACTGATGCTCGATGTAACTTCGAGCCAGAAGCTCGCCCAGTTCTACGATGCCAGCGGTGTTGAGGACTAAGTTCTCGTCTTGCCGTGGTAGGTCGAAGGCTTTGAGATGGATGAAAGACTGATCGCTAGTGGCAATGGAGGCCAGGTTGGCGGTGATGTCGATGCTGTTAAGCCGCTTTTGGTCGGGAGGCAGTTGCTGGCTGACGTACCATTTCAACAAAGGCAGTCCCAAATCCTGGCGGCTTTGTGCGACGGTCGATTGCAACCATTTGGCAGCGTCTTTTCGGTAGGGATAATAGGCCATGTCGTTCTCACTGACATGATAAAAGATACCGGCCAGTTCCACCGGATGTCCCTTGTCCTTGAGGTCTCGAATCGCGTCACGGATGAAGGCAATAAAGGACTCATACAGGTTGAGGTCTTTGGCTTGCGTGCCTTCGGGGGTCCAGTCGTTCATTTGTGATCCGCTGTGAGTAAACTTGGCGATGGCGATGTTGCCAGAACCATCGCTTTGCAGTGCGCGGGCAAAGCTTAGCTCCGGTCCAAAGGTGTCGTAAGGTCCAGCCGGGCCGAGGGGTTCCCATGCGACAGTTGTTTTGAATCCACCACCAAAGCTGTATCGGAAGGCTATTTGCAGGTTGTCATTCGCTAGTGACTCATGTTCCTTCAAGGCTTTGAGTTCTTGGGTGAAGGCACGCTCGCCCTCCATATTTCGATGACCCGCGAGGATGAAGAGCTTTACTGGACTACCTTTGGCATAGGGCCAGTCTTTGAGCGTGCGCTTGGTGGTGGTCGACTTTCCAATCGTTCGCAAATATGCGTCAGCGTAGTTCACTCCATGCTGCAGTTGGCCCAGGGAACCGTAGTGATAATGCAACCCCTCTTCGCCGCCTATCTCCACGGCGTCATGCGAAGTAGGAACATAGTTGGCGAGTGGATCGGAGTCGGTAACTGACTTTTGGGCCATACGGATGGCATGCATGTTGTCGCGGTTGTCCATGCCCCAGATGGTTTTGGTGCAAAGCTCGCCGATGTAAAACTTGAGGTTTGGAGTCTTGAGATCACGACGCCAGCTCGCGATGAAGTTCTTCAAATTCTGACCGTAATTCGGCTTGAAGTCCTTGCTGAACATGTCGTTCTCCCCCTGGTGCCACATGAAGCCTTCGAGCTGGTAGGCTACTTTCCTTCGGTCCAGTTCGGCGAGCGATGATCGAACATGCTCCAGTGCGAGTGGGTATAGCTTGAAGCCACCTGGATTGTCGGGATTCCAGTCCTCTCCCAAGGATGTGCCTCCCGATGCGCATTTGATGATGGCTATAGGGGCCTCCATGCTCTGCGACACACGCTTGCCAAAACTGAGCTCCGGCCCGAAGTAATCCCTCGTCGGCTGCAAAGCGATCCAGCCATCGGAGGTCGCCATCTGCTCGCGCCCAAGTTTGTAGGAGAACAAAACGTTTGCTTGCGGCTTGTCCAGCCCAGCGAAAGGTGGGAAACGCTGGATGCTCGCGACCCTGGAATGCGTGCCGACCATGTTCGACTGTCCCGCGAAGATAAAGACGCGTAACGGCAATGGCTGAGCCTGAACCGAACTCGGCGACGCCATCGCGACACCGATCAGTAAGTAGCATCGGATGATGTTAGTAGGTGACATTTTAGTTCAGGTTGGAAGGCAACTGCCTGGTGCCATTTGCGCTAGTGTGATCGGAAGTGGCGAGCCTAGGCAACGCTTTGCATGGGCGGACGAGCCGCCAGCGCCACCCAGTGAGGAATGTCGCAAGGTTAAGGTAGCGGAACGGCGCGAGCCGTCCGGTGTCGAGGAGGATATCCAGCAAAATACCGGGCGGCTCGCGCCGCACCGCTACAATTACAGTCGGCATTGCACTTAACCTTGCGACATTCACCCGGTGAGGGCGGCACTACTTCTTCGACAAGTCGATATCAAAGCTGTTTGGGCCCGGGGTGACGTCAAAGACGAGGCCGCTCGTCATGCTATTATAGAACTTTTTCGGCAGCTCTTTGTAAGTTATGTCAGGCATCGCCATCGCGTTGGCCTCCATTTTTTTGTATTGCTCTTCGGTCATTGGCGGTGGGGGCGGAGGAGTGATCGTCACTTGATACTTCCCGGCAGGCAGGCCCGTCTCTTTCTCCGCAGGCTTAATCGTGAACTTGCCACTCTCGTCGACGAATCCCACAGCAGCGATGCCCTGATCCGAGTTGTAAAAAGTGACCAGGGCGTTGACCGGTAACTTTTTCTCGCCGAACTTGACCGAACCCGTGATCGTGGCCTGCTGATCGGCCTTGATCTTGTAGTCGCGACCGCCCCCGCCACCGCAGCCGGATAGGATGGCAGCAAATACCAAAACCACGATGAACCTGACTAGCCGTTGCAAGATGACTTTCCTTCTTCCCTTCTTCGAGTATATTTCCGTACGGCGTCGATCATAACATGGGCCGAAAACCGTGGGCTAGCGCCCTTCAGCTAATCAGCCGGAACGCGCTAGCGTCCGGTTTAGCCCGACTTATGATCGACGCCCCGCCGTACCTATCACTTCACTCCTCGCTCACCACCTGTCCATCGTCACGTGTAGCCACCAAACGGAGAGTCAGTAAGTTAATGTTTTGGCTCATGAAGTGCACCGATCCGTCGGCGCGCGCAGCTTGAGTGCCACCCGTATGCTCGGACAGTAACGGATTGTTGGAACCCATATTGGGATTAACGCCGGGATTCGCGATCGAACGATTCGAATTGGGTGGATACTGGACCGTTGTGATGTTCAAGACCCGATGAAGCAAACCCGACGTCGTCGGCCAGTCTTCAACCGCCACGTTGGACAAGCTGCCAGCTTGAAATCCCAAGAACCCATTGAGAGCTAGCGGAGTGCCCACGAGATCTCGCCCGTAGGCCGAGATTTCCCCTACGATAATGGTGTTCGAGGTCCCATCACTGCAAGTCGAGATATTTTGGGACCGCACCGGAGTCAAGAGTCCGCCCGAAGAGATCACACCGGTCGCTGTCCCGCTCTGTGTGCAACATCCCTTTACGCGACCGGCGGCGTTCGTAAACCCATTGCCATCGGCGGCGCCCGAGATGCCCACGTACTGGGGCCGCATCAAAGTAATCCCGGGCCCACCAAAGGTATTAAATTCGGGAACTGTGCTAGACGGGCAGATCAGGTAGGGCAGCTTCACATTGTTAATGACCTTGCCATTGTTCCACCCCACCGAGCCGACCGGACCAACCCATCCAACGCCCGCACCCACGAAGGTTAAACTATTGTAGATATTTGTCTGTTCGCAGTAAGGAAGAACGCTGATCATCCAGGAAAAGCCCGTATCGAGGTTTACGTGGGTTCCGTAACCCCCCGCTGGAAACTTGTTGTAAGTACTGTGATAGGTCTGAAGTGCCAGCCCCATCTGTTTCAGGTTGTTCGAACACTGCATGCGCCGGGCCGCTTCGCGAGCAGCTTGAACGGCCGGCAATAAGAGCCCGACCAGGATTCCAATGATGGCGATCACAACCAACAACTCGACAAGCGTGAACGCGCGCCTTAATCGTCTGCTCTGCGATTGAATGTAGTACATGACATCTCCCTTGAAAGTGAAAAAAATGCTCAACGCAACACTACAATAATTTTTCATCATAAGTTTAATGAGATGCATTGTCTTGTAGAAAAGTCGCGTCAAACCGCGAAAATGCGCACAATTCAGCTTTTTTGAGCTGATTTATCAGTAATAGAAAGCTTGATCAAAAAACAAAAAACGAATCCTCATGTTGCTTCCAAGCGTTGATCCAGGCTTCCCGACGAACCCCGCAGCGGTAAACAGCTTGAGAGTACTTGAATTTCGGCAAGTTGAACGCGAAATCGCTAAAACAATCGACGCGGTAGCAGCCAAGAAGATCGATACGATCGAATCTAATTAACTCAATCGTTAAACCGCCAAGCAAGAGTTTAGATGTCGGTGAACTTCCCAGTCGAATCGCCGAACTGATCGACGTTTTGGATGCCCACTTTTTCGAGCATGCCTAAGTAGAAATTGCACATGGGAACACCTCGCTCCTTGGGCGCGGTGCCGTTGCCGCCCGAGTTCATCGGCGGCGTCAAAGGGTTGCGAGTCGGCTTGGCATTGACGTAGCGCCCCGCGTTCAACGCACCGCCTCCGCGACCAACAACCAATGTGGGCAGGTTGTTGTGCGTGTGACTGTTCGAGTCGCTATTGCCAGCACCGTACATGATGATCGAATTGTCGAGCACCGAACTGCCATCGGCATCCTTCGCTTCATCAAGACGTCTGACGAATTTTGCGAAGCGTTCCATGTACCAATGCTCGATCTGCGCCATCCACTCCAGATTCTGCTCCGGCGTATTGCCAGTCTTGTTCTCGTTGTTCTTGTAGTGCGACGTAGAGTGGTGTCCGCCAGATTGACCGAGCCAAGTAAATACACGATCATCGCCGTCTCGCGCCAGAATCAACGTACTGATGCGAGTCGAATCAGTAATGAAGGCGTGGGCTAACATTTCCAACATGATTCCCATTCGATCACCAAAGTCACCGGGCATTCCTGTCGGCGCTTCAATGCCGGGATCGGCCACGTGACCCAAGCTTTCGACATTCACGATTCGACGTTCGATTTCGCGAACGCTGTACAAGTACTCGTCAAGTTTTCGGCGATCATTTCCACTCAGGTCCCCCTGAATCCGCTTGGTGTCCTCAAGGACGAAATCCAAAATCGAACTTCGCCTTGCTTGTCGCATGGCGAGATTGCGTGCACGTTCTTCAGGATTTCCCGCACCGAACAATCGCTCGAAAACCAAACGGGGATTTGGTTCCGGCGGGTTCGGCGTGGTCGGTGTCCGCCAAGAAATGTTGTATTCGTATTCACATGAGTAGCCGTTATCGCAATTGCCGGTCTTGCGGCTCCCATCGCTGATCAACTCCAGTGAAGGCAATCGCGTTAAACTGCCCGCGTGCTGGGCGATGATTTGATCGATGGAGACATTGGCTCGAAGATCTTTCTCTGATTTTTTGATTCGAAGTCCCGTCAGCCAAACGCCTGGAGCCCGCGCGTGATCACCACCACCGTCCGCTCCGCCGGTGGCATTGATCTGGTCGAGATTGGCGAAAATCTGAAGCTTGTCTTTGAATTCCGCCAGCGGTTGATGGGTTTCACCTAGTTGAAAGTTCTTGCCCTCGCCGGTGGGATGCCACTTATTTACATTCACACCGTTGGGATGATACAAGAACGCGGTTCGCAACGGCATACCGCTGGCAGTTGTTGCCACTCCCGGAGTCGTCGTCACAGCTGCGAAACTCTTTCGGGGAATAAATGATTCCATCATCGGCAGCGAGACCGCTGTCGCAACGCCGCGCAAAAACTTGCGACGCTGCAATCGCAGGTGATCTTGGGAAATCGTATTCGAACGATGTTGAGATTGGTTCATGGCGGTTAAATCAGTAGCGTTGCAGTGGGAAATGTTTGTCGTTCAATTCGCGGCGGCGGACGCTGCGGAATTGGTTCGACGTTTCTGAAAGGCGGATGACTGAATGATCTCGTTTAGCAATACAGAAAACCTGCCATCGGCAGCATCCAATCGCTCAACGATCTGGTCGGAAATCTCCGTATCGCTTAATTCTAGTCCCCGACCAACAGAATAGGATAACAGTTTATTCGTCAGGCAGCGATAGAAATCTATCTTGCGTTGGTCGCGAAGTAGTTTTTTTAGTTGTTTTGCGTCAGCAAACTCCTCGCCACTTACCAAACGGCCCTTCGCATCGATCGGCTGACCGAACTCTTTCTCCCGGAACATCCCCATCGCGTTGAAACCGTTCAGCCCTAAACCTATCGGATCCATCAGGTTGTGGCACGAGGCGCACAACGTATCTCTTCGGTGGAGTTCAAGCATTTCGCGAAATGTGGGATCGTGATCTGTGATACCGGCACTTGCCGCATCCACACTGGGAATATCCGGCGGCGGATCGTGAGGTCGCAAGCCCAGAAAATTATCGAGCACGAACACACCTCGTTTCACCGGCGAAGTTCGATTTGTCGTCGACGTGATCAGCAGCGTGCTGCCAGCGGTTAGCACTCCGCCGCGTGGGTTGCCTTCAGGAAGTTTTACCAGCCGCAAGTCCTCGTGTTCAACTCCGTCGATCTGATAGTACTTAGCCAGACTTCGGTTCAAAAAGGTGTAGTCGCTATCGATGAATTCCAGCACGCTGCGATCCTGTTTTAAAACGTACTCGAAATAGCGTGTCACTTCTTGATACATTGCTTCGCGGATCGCAGGTGTTAATCTCGGCTGGTCACTTTCGATCCCCTCACGACTTAGGACCGCAGATTCAACAATCGACCAATTAGCGACGTTGCGAGTTTGCAGCCACTGACCAGAAAAGTTCTCGACAAAATTCTCGATCTTAGGATTGGCCAACATCCGTTGCACTTGCGCCGACAAGTTTTCACGTAACTTACCCTCATCGGCCAATCGCAGGAGTTCATCATCAGGCGGGCACGACCACAAGAAGTAAGATAACCGCGAAGCCAGCGAATACTCATCGATCAGTCCCCAGGGTGCTTTGGAGCCTGGGTCCTGCATCCGCTCGATGCGAAACAAGAATCGGGGAGAGCAGAGAAGTTTGGCAAGCGATGGTTTCAAACTTTGGTAAAATCGGTCAGTTGCTCGGTAGGATTTCAACACTTCATCGGTCAGCAAATTCAGTGTTGGTTGATCCAGCGGGCGACGAAACGCATGCAATCCGAATGCGGCGATCCCATTGTTAATGTAGGTATAGAGCTCCGCCGAACCCTTTGGCAACTTGCTCAAATCAAAAAGTCGGTTGCTTGCTTCCGGTTGTTCCGGGGTGATCGTGAAAGATGTGATTTTAAGGTGCGCGCTTGGAAGCGGATCGCGTCTCGGTCCGCGATTGTTGAATTGGCGCTGAGGTTCATCGACTTTGGGACTCAGCACGTTGAAATTGATAATGTGTGGTTCAACATTCCAGTGCTGTTCTACCTCGAACTCAAAATGCCCCGACTCGGAGGCAAACACCTTATCAATGAACGCGGTCTCTTGTTTCGCACCGGATTGAATCGCGGCGACAAAATGGGCTTCATAGATCGGTACAAGCGGACGTGGTTCAAAAAATCTGCGGCGATCATTGAACGACCGTCGGGGGTCCGGTTCATTGGCTGGCAATTCGCCACCCACTTCCGCTTCTTTTCGCAATCGTTCCGCTTCGACTCGCTGCAATCGTTCGACTTCTTGCTCTTCTAATCGACGAGCAATTTCAAGGTGTTGTTCAGGAGTCAACCCAACCACGTCCAGGGCTACTTTGATGCGAAAGGTGCCTGGAGTCGAATTGCGAAAGGTGTACGTGCCGGTTGGTGGATTATTGAACGAGAATACGTTTTTGTCCGAGTCCACTCTGCCTCGGAGAGCTTTCACATCGACTTCCGTCGTCGCCAGCACATTCGACGGGAACGCACCATCCAAAATCGACTCCGCCGCATCAATGTATTTATCCATCATCAACGGCGACATCGTCAACAACTCAGCGATGTTGTCCAAGCCCAATCCCGCAGCATCGGGCGGGAATTGGTCGTTGGTGTTATATTGAATGCCCAGCAAATCAAATATCGAATTGCGATATTCAAGTCGGTTAAGCCGATGGATCGTGACTCGTCCCGGATCGATGTCTTGCGGATCGATCGCAAACGGAACCCGTTTGATCCAAGTAGCGAGCATGGAAATCTGTTCGTGGGTCGGATGGTCTTCACCGAAGGGGGGCATCACTCCGCCTCGCACGTTTTTCAAGACTTTGTTCCAAAGTTCTTCGTCGGCCAGCAAAGTTTTCGTGTCAACATATTGATCCAGTTTAAACCCGCCTTCGTTCGCCCCATCGCCATGACACGAGTAGCAATTTGCCACCAAGATCGGTTTGATCTGCTGTTCGTAACTGTCCACGGTGATGCCATTCGATTTCCGGTCCGTGTCAGCACCGGTTGCGACCGCGCCATTCAGCAATAATGCCAGACAAGTTGCGATCGGAACGTAGTCCACAGCAACGGCGAACATGCGATCCAATGAAAGCTTCATTTGATACCACTTAAACGACGACAATGAAACGCTGATAGGACAGCAGGTAGGAAAAATGTAGTAGGACACGCCCTTGACCGAATCTTTATCCCTTAATATACCATGGTTAGTGCCAATGCTACAAATGAACGCTGCGTTAAATGCAAATCGTCTGATAAAACGTCTCTTCTCGCTGAACGCCACCAACTCGCAAGAGCTTGGATGGCCGAAAGAAGCGAAAGAACACGAAAAAAAATTTAACTCATACTTTTATTTGTTTTGCTACAACAGAACGAGTCTGCACACAGAATAGGGCAACGCATAGGTGCGCCTCGGGTGTCGCTGCAGACTCGAAGTGGGAAGTTGGGGCGTTCGGGAAAAGAGCGTTTCCTTCCAATTTTGATCGGTAAGCGATAAACCTTCGCCGCACGATTCGGCGAAGGTTTAATGCAGGGTACTTGTCACTACTTTAACTCAACCAGCGAAGATCTATTTGCAGTTAAACCAAGACATTTTGACTGTCGAGAATTGTGTGCGACTACTTTTGATTGAAGACTCCGAAAAATTGCAATTCTATCTTGGTGATGGACTGCGCAAGGTGGGGTACGAAATGGATGTCGTCAGCGAAGGAAAACAAGGTCTCTGGTTCGCCAAAAATAACGACTACGATGTGATCATTCTGGATATCATGCTTCCCGGCATGGATGGGCTATCGATCCTATCCGAGCTTCGAATCGCCCGCATTGACACCGCCGTCCTCATCTTAACTGCCAAAGATGGCGTCCCTGATCGCGTCAAGGGATTGACGTTGGGTGCTGATGACTATTTGACAAAGCCCTTTGCTTTTGATGAACTGGTCGCCCGACTGCAGTCCTTAACCCGTCGTCGCTATCTCCTACATGATTCGATCATTACTATCCGAGGACTTGCCATCGATACCATGTCTAAAACGGTTTCTCGTCGCGGCACCAAGATCGATTTGACTTCGCGTGAATATTCGCTTCTCGAATTCCTTTCTCTCCGCAAAGATCGCGTGCTTTCTCGGGCGGAAATCGAAGCACATATTTGCGACGCAAATTCAGCTCTCTCAAGCAACATCGTGGATGCCTACATCTACGCCTTGCGTCGCAAAATCGATGTCGATGGCGAACCTTCCATAATTTCTACGCGACGTGGAATGGGGTATGCGATCGTCACAGGAGAATCAGAGTGTCCATCCGAAGTCGATTAACGTTCAGCCTCCTTGTTGTCATGCTGACCTTGCTGGGCTGCGTTGGCGTCTTTCTGTATTTATCCCTTGAAAGCGAATTAGTCGGTCAGTTTGACGATGCATTGTTAACCAAGGCCAAAGCGTTGCATTCTGTTCTCAGGCGTACTCCATCCGGTACTGTCGAGTTCGACTTTTCCGACGACACGATGCCTGAGTTTCACCGGGCCAAAGCACCTGAATATTTCGAAGTCTGGAGAGAGTCTGGAGAAGTCATGGAACGCTCGAGGTCGCTGCATGGCTTGGACCTCAAAATCGTGCACGATTCACTCGCAAACCGAGCACAATTCACCGATTTGATTTTGAATAACGGAACCCATGGCCGCTGCGTTCAATTGAACGTACACTCCACGCGCGACGATCAGCCTGAAGGCGAGCAAGACGACAAACGGGAAGCTCAATCCAAGAACCAGCCAACAAAACACGGTGACGAATCGTTTTTGATAATCTTTGCTCGTGAACGGTCTAGTCTTGACCAAACGCTTGCCAAGATGGCTTGGTCAATGGGTGGAACTGCCGTTTTCTTTGCTTTAGGTGTCGGTGTCTTGTTCCCCTGGCTCGTTAGCCGAAGCCTGCGATCGCTCAACGAAATCGCGACCATGGCTACTCGAATCGATGCCCGATCTTTGACTCAACGATTTCCTGTATCGACCATGCCGTCGGAGTTGCAACCCATTTGTCTGCGGTTAAACGATTCGTTGGAGAGATTGCAAAGGGCCTTCGAGCGCGAGAGTCGCTTTTCAGCCGATGTCGCTCATGAATTGCGTACTCCGATAGCTGAACTTCGATTGCTCGCGGAAGTCGCACTTAAATTCCCTCCCGACGCGCAGGCTGCTGGGAAATCGTTTGCGGATACGCTCAATATCGCTATGCAAATGCAGGCGATCGTCAACTCTTTGCTGGAATTTTTGAAGTCCGATACAAAACTCGAAGATCAAGCATTTGAATCCGTCGAGTTGGTTGTTGTCATCGACGAAGCGTGGCGAACCGTCGAAGACCATGCTTGTCGAAAGAAAATTCGAATGCAAAAGTTGGGTCTGAGCTTGCCCAGTTTATCGACAAACCCAAGTATTTTGCGGCGAATAGTCTGTAACCTTATTGAGAATGCAGTCGAGTATTCTCCGGTAGGTTCTAGCATTGAGTCCACATGTAGCGAAGATAGCAGTTACATCCATTGGGAATTGAGCAATCCTGCCCCCAATCTCTCTACGGAGGATGTCGACAGCTTGGCACTCCCCTTTTGGCGCAAGGATGCAGCGAGAACTGGAGGTGAGCATCTTGGACTAGGGCTATCTATAGTTAATTCATATGTTCGCCAAATAAACGCAGAAATCGTCTTTGTTGCTGAATCGGGAATGCTCCGCTTGCGAGTGATTTTCCCAAAAACAACGAGCGGCGATCGCTAGCATTCTTGCAAGCGTCCCGCTAAGGATTTTGCTGGCTATCCGTTTTTTTTTACTCTTTCTGCGGCTCTATTCATGAAACATTCATAATTGGCGTTTATAAATTCTTCGTTAAGTTTTCGCGATTTTTTGGGGAAATTTCCTGTTGCGAAAAGTACTGTGCGGATCAACGAAAGAAAACGATGTCAAATCCTTCCCATCGAAAGCAACTTTTATCCTCCGATCGATTCTTAAAGATCGGCGGGGCACACGACGCGATTAGTGCTGTGATGTTGGAACAGGCCGGGTTTCCCGCTATTTGGGTTAGCGGATTTGGAGTCTCTGCCTCGCAGTTTGCAATGCCAGATGTCAACCTGGTTTCGATGACCGAAAGTGTCGAAGCGACAAGGCGGATGTGTGAAAGCGTTTCGATTCCCGTAATCGTTGACGCGGACAACGGATTCGGCGATGAATCCAATGCCTATCGCGCCGTACGTGAGTTTGGGATGGCAGGTGCGGCTGGCGTTTGCATCGAAGACAACACATTTCCCAAACGCTGCAGTCTCTATCCTGGAGCTCCGCGCGAGTTGGTATCGATCGACGAAATGTGTGTCAAGTTAAGGGCCGCGAGAAAGGCAGCGGATTCATTTGGCATGGTATTGATTGGTCGCATTGAGTCTCTCATAGCCGACTTGGGGAAAGAAGATGCAATTGAACGAGCCAATGCGTACTCTGAGGCAGGTGTGGATTTGGTTTTGATCCACTCCAAGAAGTTTCAACCGCTCAAGGAGATCATGGCCACAGGGAGGCTCACCAAGCCGATGATCGTTGTCCCAACACTCTTTGGCAGCACGACTTTCGAAGAAATGGAGTCGTGCGGAATCTGCGGAGCCATCTATGCTAATCAAATGTTGCGAGTGATGGTGCGATCCTGTCAGCCTCTTGCTAGCCGGCTCTTAGAGGCTAGTTCCCTATCTGAGCTGGATGATCAATTGGTCAAAGTGAGCGATATTGGCAAATTAGTAAACGTTCCAAGTGACTGGGCTAAGGAGTTGGTAACTTCTAATTAGTTGTTTAACGATAAATTCCGTTCAAAGGGATTGAGTATGAGTATGATTTCAAAGTAGTTGATTACGTTTAATAAACGAAAGGAAAAAAGACATGCTATTATCCGAACGGGCCACATCGCTAAGAGGCTCGCAAACATCGGGCATGCGCAATCGGGCCAGGAAACTCAAAGCCGAAGGAGTGCGCATCGTTAACTTTGCCGCTGGCGAGCTCGACCAAGATACAAGCAACCAAGTCAAAGAGGCTGCCCGCCGAGCCATCGACGAAGGACGGACACAATACACGGACACACTGGGCATCCACGAGCTTCGCGAGCGATTGGCAGTGAAAGTTACCGACAAAACAGGCCAAGCCTATACCGTCGAGGAAGTTGGTTTTACTGCGGGAGCCAAGCAAGCGTTGTTTCACGCCGTCTTCGTCGCGTTTGGGCCTGGCGATGAAGTGATCGTACCCGCTCCCTATTGGGTTACGTTTCCGGAACAAGTGCGATTGGCGGGGGCTACTCCTGTTTTCCTGTCTACTGTCGAACACGATTTTCTAATCAACATCGAGGAACTCGAAAGAAAGATTACGCCTCGAACACGTGGCATACTACTAAACACACCACACAATCCAACGGGGGTTGTTTATTCAGAAGATGTTTTGAAGGGGATCGCTCAATTAGCGTTGAAGCACGAACTAACCTGCATATTTGACGAATGCTACGACGAACTTACCTACTCTCCTGCCGTACATCGCAATATCGTTAGATTGGTACCCGAGATGAAAGCTCGTACCATTTTGATCGGCTCTTTATCAAAGACCTATTG
Organism: Pirellula sp.; assembly: GCA_043744075.1. Taxonomy (GTDB): domain Bacteria; phylum Planctomycetota; class Planctomycetia; order Pirellulales; family Pirellulaceae; genus JBKCUI01. The sequence goes on from JAYTVL010000528.1 coordinate 39,857, forward strand.
CATTGCCGGATGGCGGGCCGGATTCTTTGCGGCACCGAAAGCGATTGTTAAAGCAATAGCAAACGTCCAAAGCCATACCTCTTCGAACACTAGCAATCTCGTGCAGTACGCGGCCTTGGCTGCCTTAGAAGACAGCAACTATCCTTTCGTCAACAAGATACGGAAACTGCTGACAGAACAGAGAGCAGTCGCCTTGCAGTGTATGTCACAATGCACACAACTTTCTTGTGTTGTTCCCGATGGGGCATTTTACTTGTTCCCAGATATTAGCAAACTGCTGCACCGATCTTTTAAAGGGGAAGTGATAGAGAACGTCGATATGCTGGCAGAAATGCTACTTCAACATGCTCACATCGCGGTCGTACCCGGCTCAGCTTTTGGGTCGGAATCGCATATTCGAATCTCGTACGCAATTCCCGCCGAAGAGATTGAACGCGGCCTCAAGAGCCTTCAAGAATTTATGAATGTTCTCGAATAAGCAGCATTGGGAGATCTAAATTGGAATCAGGGATCGTATTGTTTCTGGGGATGGTTCGGCGTGGTGAGTTTGAAACGCTTCAGAATCGCGGGCTTCCGCTCGGAATTTTAGTCGACACGAACAACAAGCAGAAGTTGGGGGATGTATCCAGGTTTGAGTATGTCGAGCACTTTGATTTCTCCCGACCGACTCATGAACTCGTCGGACTCGTGGCCGAAGTGCAACGTCGCTTCGGAATTCGCTGCTTGTTCAATGTGATCGAGTTTTACGTTGCTCAGACAGCTTGCGTCGCAGAACAACTTGGAATCCCAAATCTATCTTCTGAATCCGCCCGTCTTTGCTTGGACAAGAACTTGATGCGAGATCGATTCCGCCAGCGCGTGGGACCGCACTCAACGGCACGATTCCAACAAATTCATTCTGAGGGAGAGCTTGTACATGTCGCAGAGGAGATCGGCTACCCGGTTTTTCTACAGCCCTCGAATGTCTCCGCCAGTATGTGGTCAACGCGGAACAACGACAAGGATTCTCTATTGCGAAATTATCGCTCGATCGTTGAGGATGTGCCTAAGTACTACGAGCGGCTTGGGAAGAAAGAAACGAAACTGAGCGTCCTGTTGGCGGAATACGTCGAAGGGAAAAACACTTCCATCGATTGCCTTGTCCAACAAGATGGAAGCGTAGTAACGACTCCAATTGTTGATGTTCTAACTGGACGTGATGTTGGTATTAACGATTATCATCACTTCGCTCGTATATTGCCTTCGAATCTAACGACCGAAGAGCAAACCGAGTTGGAGCAGCTCGCCATCGAAGGGGTTCGCTCACTCGATATGACATGCTGCGCCGCCCACGTGGAGTTTATTGGCAATCGTCTGGGAGAGATCGCCGCCAGGCCGGGTGGCAATCGAGCACGTATTCTTGAACTTGCATACGGAGTCGATGAGCTTTACGCATGTTATCAAGCCTTGACGGGCCAAGCTCCAACCATCGCAAAGACACGCCATAACGCAGCTGCAATTTTGACTCCATTTCCCTCCAGGAGCGGGACGATTCAAGCGATCAACTACCTGGAGCAAATTTCGGAACTTCCCGGCTACTTGTATCATGAAGTGCGAGCTCAATTAGGTGCAAAGGTTGGATTGGCAAGCGGCGGATACAGGGCTCCTTTGTACATTGAATTTATGTCAACGGTCGAGTCGGATGTTCGCTCAAGTGTGAACACGGTTGCGAGCTGGACTGACCTTTACGCGGTCGAGTGAGATGCGTCCCAATTCGGATTCGAATTCTGTTTCAACCTTTGCGATACGGATCGCGTGCTGCGGTATTGGCCTGCTGTATCTGATTCGAGGGGCTTTCCAAAACTACATCTCGCCGATGTTTCGGGAGCTAAGCAGTTTTTCGTACGTACAGATCGCATGGTTATTAACGGTCTTTGGTTTTGCACAATCGGTGTGCGCGCCGTTCGCCGGATGGTTTGCAGATCGCACGTCCATCCGCACCGCACTTGCGACCAGCGTGCTCACTGGCTGTGCTGCATTTTTGCTTTTTGCTTGCAGTCCTAGTTTTCCCGTGTCTCTGGCGGCTATCTTCGTTTCGGGCCTCGGGTTCATTCTTTGCAAAATTTCTCTTAACACCATACTGGTACTCCATTCCAGCGCGGCGAATCTAAGGCGGTCGGTCGCCATGCGAGCAACGTTACTCAATCTCGGGTCCTTTATCGGAAACAGCCTTGCGCAATATACTTCCACACTTGGGTATTCAATTCATGCAGTGATCCTTGGCCTTCTTTATTTACCCCTTTCCATCGGTCTTATAGCTCAACCGTCCCCGTCCGTTGGTAAGACTGCAAAGTCGTCTTGGCTCAGCAACATTGGGGGTTTCTTTCGCAATCGCAGCTTTTTGTCGGATGCGTTGCGACGATTCGCGGTCTCGCTACCATACGGATGCTGGGGGACAATTATTCCAATCTACGTTATTGATCAAAACAATGGTTCGATCGAGCGTGTTTGGATCATTTCGCTAACATGCTTGGTCACGACGATCGTTGGTGCACACTTCTTGGCCGTGTATGTATCGCAAAAACTTTATGATCGAGGGTTTCGATGGGAATGGTGGTCGCTCGCTTCGGTCCTCTTCTTCTTGATTGGGTTGTTCTTACTTAGTTTTGCGAAGACTGGGTACATGCTACCTCTGGCTATCTCCATCTTCGTTTGTGGTGAAATCTTGATGACCCCATGCTTCGATGAGACTGCCAAAAAACATAGCAGCGACTCAAGTATGTCGACCTGCATGGGTTTGTTGCATCTCGTTGATGGTCTGGGACGCTGGCTTGGAGCGACTTATGCTTTGGCGTTTTATGGATTACTAAGGGGCACGCCCTATGTCAACTTGTACTGGCCGATCGTCGTCGTTTCGTTTTTTACGATTTCGGGAGGTTTGCATTTGGGCTGCTACTTTGTTGCTGGAGATGCGAAACAGGTCCAGAAATGAGAGTCACCTTTTGCTCCGCTACAATTGCGCTACTTTCGCAGAGCGAAAGACGAATCACATTGCTTTCCATTCATTCATTCAACAAGCAAGCGAATATGATGTTGAAGTACAAGTGTCCGTTGGCGTCTCGGATTGGATTTCTGATTGCTAGTTTTTTTGTCGTTGCAATTGCATTCGATGCAATGCCAGTGTCTTTCGCCGAGCCTCCGGTTGAAAAAAAACAAACGGATCTACTTTCTCCCGCTGGAATATATTTTGGCGATTCATTGGAGTGCCAGAACGGAGTCGTAGTTTCCGTATCCGATAACGCGTCGGACGTTGGAGTACGTATTCTGCAATCAGGTGGGAACGCTGTGGATGCAGCGATCGCGACCGCTTTCGCGTTGGCGGTAACATATCCGGCTGCAGGCAACATCGGCGGAGGAGGATTCATGTTGGTTCACCCAGCTCCAGGACAAGGAGAGCCGGTCGCGATCGACTATCGCGAGACAGCACCGGCGGCATCTGAAGCGACCATGTTTACAAAAGAAGAATCTCAATACGAACCAAAATCGGTGGCCATACCGGGAACAGTTCGCGGACTTGAATTGGCCCACCAGCACTTTGGTAGTATGCCTTGGTCGGCACTAATGCAACCAGCGATCCATCTTGCCCGCGACGGTTATATCATCGCCCCTTCATTCGCTGTTCAATTGAATGAAGTGTTGGCTACCGCCCCAAATGAAAACGAGCTACAGCGTGTGTTTGGCAAAACGGATAAGAGCGAGTGGAAAGCGGGTGACAGATTAGTGCAACCCGACTTAGCCCAAACGTTGGAGTCAATCGCGAAACTGGGAGCGGAGGCCTTTTATGCTGGCCCGATTGCGGAGTCCATTGTTGGTGAAATGAAACGAAAGGATGGCATTATTGCCTTAAACGATTTGGCCATGTATCGGGCCGTTGCAAGAAAGCCACTTTCAGCGCGCTATCGAGATCAATACGATGTGTATGCAACACCGATGCCGAGTGCTGGAGGTTTTTGTTTGACGCAGGAATTGAACATGCTCAACAACTTCGACATCAAGCAATGGGGACGTTGGTCTCCCGAATTCTTTCACGTCATGTGCGAATGTATGCGCCGAGCCAACTACGATCGCGCTCGTTATGTGGGAGACCCATCATTTGTCAAAATACCTACAACGTTGACTTCTGCGGAGTATGGTCGCGAGCAGGCTGCGACGATCGATTTAAAGCACGCAACGGATAGCTTAACGCTTGCGAGTGAATTGCCGATAGCTCAGGAAAGTGAGGATACAACTCACTTTTCGATCGTTGACAAGAACGGAATGGCTGTGTCGAACACCTATACGTTGGAGCGGATTTGGGGATCGCGAATCGTCGTCCAGAATCGCGGATTCCTATTGAACAATAACATGCGAGCCTTTAATATTTTTCCTGGCGAGTCCACTGCGAGTGGTAAGTTGGGCACGACCCCGAACACGATCGAACCTGGCAAGCGACCGATGAGTTCTCAAAATCCAACGATCGTAGCCCGAGATGGAAAGGTGGTGCTAGTAACCGGAAGTCCAGGCAGCCAAGCGATACCGCACACGATCCTCGGAATCTTGGTTAGTACGATCGACTACCAGATGCCCTTAGTCGAAGCGGTGAACGCCCCGCGATTTTCCAATCAATGGTTACCAGACCGATTGGCGTTCGAAGCCCCAGAGCGCTATCCTGTAACGATGGAGGAGCTAAAACACATGGGGCATAACATCGTTCGCGTCGGTCCCTTGCCCCAAGGGGATGCGCATTCGATTTGGATATCCCCGACCGGTCAGCGTATTGGGGTTGCCGATCGGCGACGGAACAATCAAGCAAAAGCGGCGGGTTATTAGTAGAGAGTATTTGCGACCGTTGCAGCGTCTCTAATTAGCAGCGGTAGCATTGATCGAAAGCAGCTTACGAACAGAGGAAACTTCTTTACGCCACCTTCGTGCGATTCGAGGCCGCTCGGTTTCAAAAGCAGAGGGCTGGACCTGGGTTCCGATGGGTCGATTCGGGCGTTCAATCCCTGGTAATCCATTTTCGCAGAGTAACCAAAGAGACTCAGTTGGAGCCCACCTTTTCCACCTCCGAACGCACCGTGGCAAGCCGCCGAGTTGCATCCCAACCGACCAAGCAGCGGCGCAATATGGCGTTCAAAATCGACATTGTGTTTCGGCGATTGGTTGTCATTGGCAAACAGATTACTAGCTAGCCCAACGAAAATAGCCAAACCGATTAGCAACCTTCTCTGCAACCGCAATTTAAATTGAAAGGCCATTATGGAACTGAGTCCTCTATGAAATTATGACCACAAAGACGGGCTAAACATTGGAGTTATCAGTAAAACACTCAGCCTATAGATTCCTCAGTCAACTATTTGTCAACGGCTGGTGCTTCGTCCACTCCTTTATTGAGAGTGATCTTGACCGTCCTTCGCTCAGCTTTATCCATGGTGAATTTTTGGGTCTGAGTTTGGAAACCCGACGCATTAAACCGAATAGAGACCGAAGCACCTGGCACGATCGAACTTAACCGAAACAGACCGTCTTCTTTGTTCCAGCCGATCTGACTGCTCATCATCATCTCCTCGCTTGGTTTTTCCGTGATATCGTAATGCGCAAAAATACGGGCCTCTTCGAGCTTCTTGCCGGACTCGTCAACGATATCGAGTTTCAAAATTCCGGCCTCATATCTCACGACCCTAATGTTGTCGATATTTTCCTCAAGTTTCTTGAACCGAAAGGACTTCTGTGGAGAGGGCTCGCTCCCAGCAAGCTGGACCATCAACGCAAAATGTTCGTTGGTTATGAACCGCAACTCTGCGTCTTCGATGCCATGTGGGACCATCAGTTCGTACCCACCCTTGCCGGTTCGTCTTCCGCTTCGATTCCAATAGAACTGTCCGTCAAACTTGCCCATCATGGAAGGCGAGTGACCGCCTGAGTTTTCACCGCTGGGTTTGAAATGTTGAAGCGAGATCAAGACATGCGGCACAGCCTGAATAACAAACGGTTTGCTGGCCGAGTCTTCGGTAACGTTCACTGATCGCTTCACAAACATGGCCGGCGGAGGAGTATCTTTAAAGTTGGCATACTTCTCTTTTTCCAATGCACCAGTTGCTTTCATTTCGACCTCGATTGAGTACTTTTCAGGCTTCAATGGGCGAGTCACAAATTTTCCATTCTCATCGGTTTTCGCCGAACGCTTCATCTCATACGATGCTTCGTTTTCGTCCTTTTCCGGTGTTATGTTAACCCACAGCCCGCTCATCGGATTGCCCTCAGCATCCTTGACGACTCCATGAATAGGAAAACCGGTGGCTAAAGTGATATCGCCAAGGTCGCCGCGTTTTTCACCAATCTCGATATACTTCATGCAGTGATCCAATGGAACGAACGAGAGTTTAGGACGTCCGTCGTATGGCACGACCAACTCGAAGCGACCGTCCCTATCCGAAACAGCGTCAACCGATGATGAACGATCATTATCATTGCCGGACTTTGGACGACAGTCACTGCGAATCTGTGCGCCGGCAATTGGCCTTTTGTCCTCACCAACTAGACGGCCATTAATCTTTTCGCCTCGAACCATTTTGAACTCTGAAAACCAAGGCTGCTCTCCATTCTTAAGGTTGTCTACAATCATTCCGTAGCCGTAACTTCCACAATGGCGTTGCGCATATTCTTGGTGATCGATGTCAAACAAGATGTAAAGCAATGGCTGTTTGAGCTGTTCTGGCGGAATGGTAAAACTGTATTTTCCGTTTTCATCGGTTAGAGATTTGGTCACGCCGAGTTCCTTCCAGTCGTAGGACTCCATGCGAGCCACCGTGACGGTCACCCCAGCAATTGGATTGCCCGTATCGGCATCAAGCACGACTCCCGTATGCTCAGCGGAGTTCCCGCTGTCGTCGTTCTTTGCAACTGTGTCTTTCCCATCTGAGTCTTTCCCATCGCTGTCGACTAGCTGATTCGTCGCCTCCCTGACTGCGGTAGACTCGGCACGAGTCAACTGTAGGGAGGTCATCAGTCCGCCGGCAGCCATGAACAAGACCATAAGCAATAGCAAGGTTGATTTGCGTGTCGCGCGAACCATCCTAAAATTCCCATTCATGATCATTTCAATTCTCCTGTAAAGGTTAGATTTTTTGCCAGCCATTGTTAAGGCTCCGGGGAGGAGTCGTTGTCGCGCCAGCGATAACTCAAGCAGCGTTGTTGCGTAAGTTGCATGTTCTTGAGTTTGCTCGATCGCAAATTGGTCGGCTAACTGGTCCTGAGCAATGCGTAACTCACGGCGGAGGACCCAGTAGCAAGGTTGGATCCAAAGAAACACCTGACAAAAACTAGCCAGTTGCCATGTCATTAGGTCATGCAGTTGGATATGGCCCCACTCATGAGCAAGGCTGTGTTTCAGCTCCAATGGATCTGCATCTTCTTGCGTGAGTCGCTCGGGAAGCAGAACTGTCGGACGCCAGAAGCCAACGACCATTGGAACATCGATTGAGCTTGAACTTGCCAACGTCACGTTATGTTGGGTTGGGAATCCGTCAACGATCCGCTCAAGCCTCGCGAGAGTGGAGTTCGAGAGTGGCTTTGCCCTACTCACCAGTTGACGAGTGATGACATACCCGACCGCTAGGTACACGAGATTCAGAAACGAAACGACGAGAAAGACTACGGTGAGCGATTGCTTTATCCATGGCAGAAACGCAAAGCCGTTGATGGCATCGGCAACTTGCTCCTGAACAGGTACGATGCTCATCGGATCGGTCGCTTTCAAATCCTCATCACTTAAGGTTGGTGTGGCAAACGCGCCTTTCCTAATAGAAACATCTGTTGGCAAAACTCTCGAACACACCCACCCACGAAGCTGCGTGGGACTGGATCGATCGAAAGGGACTAACACCGCCACTGCTCTAAAAGCCAACTAGCTGCCAACGCCAAAAGCATCGGCAACCAGTTGGGCTTCTTTGGAACCAGTAAAAGAACTTTGGGCGACCAAGGGCTAGGGCCGCACGCCTAGATCTTACACCCAACCAACC
>JAYTVL010000529.1:0-3648 GCA_043744075.1 Pirellula sp.
AAGCATTGGCCATATATGGTGATCGAACCAACTTCATAGACTCATTTTTCCTAGCAGCTTGAAAACTTAAATGCCATCGCTCAGCCGGTTGCACCCATCGAGGACAAAGGCTCTACTCTTTTGTACATTGATCATGATGGAACTAGGATATCTTCAACGATTGACGATTCAGTTAACCGCCGGTGCTGCGATGCTGCCGGACTCCGTTCGTGAGCCCCACGCGAGGTTCGTTCTGTCTCAACAACGTCGCGATGGTGGCTGGTCTGGGCGAGAGGGGGAGAGCGATCTTTATTATTCCGGCTTTGCCCTTCGTTCGCTTGCGATTTTAGGTTTACTCACCGGCGAAGTGGCTGAAGCAGCAGGCCGCTTTTTGTTGTCGCGGACGGAAAAACAAGAGTCTGTTATCGATCTGCTTTCGCTGGTTTACGGAGCTGCTCTGATTGAGGCTTCGACTGAAAAGAACCCTCTCGATGGCTTCGCCGTTGATTGGCAAGGGCGAGTGACTGACTTACTGACGTCGCTGAGGCAGCGCGATGGCGGCTTTGCCAGGACAGCTCAAGCATCGCTTGGAAGCACCTACCAAACTTTCTTGGTGGCAATCTGTTTGGAGTTAATGGGCCACCCGCTGCCAGCCGACGATCCTAGCGTAGCTTTTTTGCTTTCGCAACGCAGAGACGATGGCGGTTTCCTTGAAGTTCGCGTGGCTAAACGCTCCGGAACCAACCCAACTGCCGCTGCGATCGGGGCGTTGCGAACACTCAATGCACTGCCGGATCGCATTTCAAAGGACGCTACCGATTTCCTCGTTGAATTGCAAAGTGACGAAGGTGGTTTTCAAGCGAATACACGAATGCCGCTGCCAGACTTGTTAAGCACGTTTACGAGTTGCGTAACGCTGTGGGAAACCGACTCGTTAGAAAGAGTGGATACGGCTCGGGCTTGGCGATACGGTCTGAGCATGGCCAGGTCCGATGGTGGATTTGCTGGCTTTGAACTCGATCCGGCAGAGGATGTGGAGTACACGTTTTATGGGCTCGGTTTGTTAAGTTTGCTAGCTCCCTGGCAAATTGTGTAGTGTGCCTGCTCAATTGTTCTGTTTTGCCCTTCCGCAAAACCGTGGAAATTGTACACTTTTGGCGGAATACCATTCATTTTGCCGCTCAGCCGTCTGGTGCCAACGTTGACATCGGAGTCCGCTGGGCGATTTTTGTTTCCTTTTAGGCTGCGTTTTGGGAAATCTGAAACGCACAACGCTGGGTGGAGTATGGAACTAACCAAACTACGCAATATTGGCATTAGTGCTCACATTGACTCGGGCAAGACAACACTCAGCGAAAGAGTTCTGTTTTACGCTGGCCGAATCTATAAGATCGAAGAGGTCAAAGGGGACGGCGACGGGGCTACCATGGACTATATGGAGCTCGAAAAAGAACGTGGAATCACGATTACTAGTGCCGCAACCCAGCTCCAGTGGAAAGACCACACGATCAATTTGATCGACACGCCTGGCCACGTGGATTTCACGATCGAGGTAGAACGATCACTTCGTGTGCTCGATGGTGCAGTTCTCGTGCTTTGCTCGGTCGGTGGCGTACAAAGCCAGTCGTTAACGGTGGACAGGCAAATGCGCCGTTACGGCGTCCCGCGATTGGCCTTTATCAACAAAATGGACCGAACTGGAGCCGACGCCTATCGCGTGGCACAACAAGTTCGGGACAAGCTTAACGCGGATGCAATCATGATGCAGATACCGATCGGTGCCGGCGAGACTTTCAGTGGCGTCATCGACTTGGTCGCAATGCGTGCTTCGTTCTTCGACGGCAAAGACGGTGAAATCGTTCGCGAAGAAGAGATTCCAGCCGATTTGCTCGACAAAGCAAAAGAGATGCGTCAGAAGATGCTTGAGTCGTTGTCGATGTACAGCGACGAGATGATGGAATTGCTTTTGAGCGAAGAAGAAGTACCATCGGAATTGGTTTACAAGGTATGCAAAGAAGCGACTCAGCAGCTTCGCATGACCCCTGTTTTCTGCGGCAGCGCTTATAAAAACAAGGGTGTGCAATTGCTCTTGGATGCTGTCCTGCGTTATTTGCCAAGTCCTCTGGAACGAGAAATCAAGGCACGCAAAGTTGGCGACGAATCGGTCAAGCTGGAACTGAAACCAGACAAGAATCTACCGTTCGTTGGAATGGCATTCAAAATTGTAGAAGATCCGTTTGGACAGCTCACATTCATGCGAGTCTACCAGGGCAAGATCAGCAAAGGCGAAATGTACATCAATCAACGCACAAGCAAGAAAGAGCGATTTAGCCGAATCGTTCGAATGCATGCTGACAAACGAGAAGAAGTCGATACAGCCGAAGCGGGCGACATTGTTGCTATTATGGGGATCGACTGTGCTAGCGGTGAGTCTTATAGCGACAGTCGCGACTACTGCACGCTTGAAAGTATGTTTATTCCACAGACTGTGATCAAGGTTGCAGTGACTCCGGCTAGTCGGGCTGACGCGGACAAGATGAGTAAAGCTCTCAATCGATTCCGAAAAGAAGATCCGACGTTTCAAGTCTACAACGACGAGGAAACCAGCGAAACAATCATTTGCGGGATGGGCGAATTGCACTTGGAGATCTACGTCGAACGAATGCGACGCGAGTACAAAGTCGAAGTAACCGTGGGAGCTCCAAGAGTTAGTTACCGCGAAACGCCAGGCGTTGCAAAGGACTTCAACTACAAGCACCGCAAGCAGACCGGCGGTTCCGGTCAATATGCGCACATCGTTGGGAAATTGACTCCGATCAACCCAGAGGGCGAGGTGACTTTCGAATTCGAAGACAGCGTTACCGGTGGTCGTATTCCAAAGCAGTTTATTCCACCCGTTGAGAAGGGTTTCCGCGATTCACTTCTCAAAGGTCCGCTGGCCGAATTTCCGGTAGTGGGTGTCAAGATGGAACTGATGGATGGTAGCTATCACGACGTAGACTCGAGCGAACGAGCGTTTTATATCGCTGCTTGCGACTGCTTCCGCGAAACCATGCGCGCGGCCAATCCAGTGTTGCTTGAACCCATCATGAAATGCGACATTGAATGCCCTGAGAATGACCAAGGGCCAGTCGTTGGGGACATCATTTCGAGACGCGGTTTAGTCACGCAAACCGACGCCCGGGACCGAGTCTCGTACATTAGCGCTGAAGTGCCATTGGCAAACACGTTTGGCTATGCAACCGACTTGAGAAGCATGACTAAGGGCCAAGGAACCTTTTCGATGGAATTGGCAAAGTATTCTCCAGTCCCTAGAAGCTTGCAAGACGACATCATCTCGGAGCGCAAGAAACAGCTTGCGGCCCGAGCTTAATTCCTACGTGCCCCCGGCTTCACGCCCAATCGCACTCACTTTGTGAATTTTGAGCCTCAATGCGCTAGCATGAGGGCCGGATTCGCAAGCGATACCTAGCCTGCCAGACCGCACGCTAGTGCCAAAACTCTTAAGTTCCTTCCACTAGATTGATGCAGTTCACGAAAAATGCGTTGATGCGAGTTTTGTTCCGCTCTGCGATCTGGCCCTTCAGGTTGGTCGGGGGCTTGTCCCCCACCAACCTTGTTTTGGCGTACTAACGGCGTCACTCGCGAATCGACCCGTTCCCCTTCGGC
>JAYTVL010000530.1:0-3639 GCA_043744075.1 Pirellula sp.
AATGGCACTCACTTTGAGCCGCAACGCGCTAGCGTGCGGGCCGGAAGTCAAGTAATCACCTGCAAATCCGGCCCTCATGCTAGCGCATTGAGGCTCAAAATTTACAAAGTGAGTGCCATTGGCGCTAAAGCCTCGAGCGCGGGCGTAGTCAAAACGGCCAGAAGCTATTAGCAGAATTGGAGCGAAATGCAGCGTCTGGCCTCCGGCCGCAAAGCGGGCTAAACAAGTTACAAAACTGGATTGGACGGATGAACGGGCCTTGGTACCATGCTATTTCATTAACCTCATTCAAACTGACGCCCGCAAGGACCCCGATATGGACGAAGCTCCTGTTTCTGAACTTTTTGAATTGAAGACCGCAATTCGAAAGCAAGCTCACGAAAACCGACGCGCCCAGTCGGAAAAAGACTCCCTATCCAGCATAATTGTCAATAGTTTTATGAATCTGCCCGAGTACCACGCCGCCAAAACAATCATGTTTTATGTCGACGTACGCGACGAAGTGCGAACCCGACAGGCCCTGCCCGACGCCGTTTGGAGCGGCAAAAGGATCGTTGTTCCTTACTGCGTCAATGGCGAACTTGAGCTGTTTTGGCTCGAAAACATGGATGAATTAGAATTGGGAATGTATCGCATCCTGGAACCAAAAAACGAACTGCGAATCGTCGAATCAAAACACCTCCAACCTACCGATCTCGATTTGGTCATGGTGCCGGGAGTGGCTTTTGACCGAAATGGTGGTCGAACCGGCCACGGAAAAGGCTATTATGACAAATTACTTCAACACGCAAGACTCGATGCTCCGTTGATCGCATTGGCCTTTGAATGCCAGATGTTCGAGAAAATCCCAGCCGAGAGTCATGACATCTACATGGACAAGATTGTTACCGAAGCAGCTATCTACGTAGGCAAAGGCCGTTAGCATACTTGATCGGCAGTCGTAGTTGACTTCGTTAGAATTCAGTGCTGCCCAGAATTCTAACGAATTCAGCTACGGTAAGTCGCCCTCTAAACCAAACTCGATAGGAAAAACCCCCTTATGGTTCGAACCGCCAGCACAATGCTCCCTTTGGGAACACAAGCACCCGACTTCTCACTTCCAAATATCGATGGAAAGCACGTCTCCTTGTCCGATTTTCGAGGTAAGAAGGCACTGGTTATTATCTTCATGTGCAATCACTGTCCATACGTAAAACACGTGGCACCCGAATTAACTCGGGTATCAAACGAATACATGTCGAAAGGTATCGGCTTTGTCGGCATCAATTCCAACGATGCAGTCGCGCACCCAGACGATAGTCCGGAAATGATGAAAACCGAAGCGGCCAAGCAAGGCTACAAGTTTCCTTTTCTACATGATGCAACTCAGTCGGTCGCAATCGCTTACAACGCAGCTTGCACGCCGGATATATTCGTGTTCGACTCCGCAACCCGCCTGGTCTATCGAGGACAATTAGACGATTCACGGCCAAAGACCGACAAGCCGCTTACAGGAAAAGATCTTCGTTCTGCGTTAGATAGTCTACTGGTTGGCCGACCTGTTTCTAGTGAACAGCGCCCCAGTATTGGGTGCAACATCAAGTGGAGAGAAGGTGCGGAACCGGAGTACTTTGATCCCGCAGGCAATGCATAATGTGGCATCCCAAAGAATGAATGGGTTCTCAGGATTGCGCATTGGATTGGGAATGGATTCGCATCGAATCGCTCCAGGCGGTCCGATGATATTAGGTGGTATCAAGCTTGATGTTGACGTGCATTTCGTTGGTCATTCGGATGCCGACGTCTTGTTGCATTCGATTACCGACGCCATCCTTAGCGCAGCGGGCCTGCCGGATATCGGGCAGTTATTTCCTAACACTTCTGAGGAAAATCGCGGTCGCGACTCAGCCGAGATGCTCGCGATAGGAATGAAAGCGGTTCGCCAAGGGGGGTGGTCCATTGTCAATTTGGACTGCGTTGTACAACTGGAGCGTCCTAAACTATCGCCGCACAAAGACCAAATGAAGAATCGAATCGCTGAAATCCTTCAGATCCGACCGGACCAAATTTCCATCAAGGGAAAGACCGGGGAGGGGGTCGGCGAAATCGGACGCGGGGAACTCTGCGAAGCCACTTGCGTTGTTCTGCTATTATTCTCAAGCGATAAATAACTTCCACTTTTAGTTAGCCTGTGCCACTTTGAATTAGCCGAACGGCGTTAGCCGCGGTTTTTGTGTGAACAACCCTGGCTAACGCGGCTAACGCCAAAACGGCTATATATTCGGAAACGAGGCGAAATATTCATGGCCAATTCAATCTCTGACCCGAAAACAAGCGTTCGTATCACCAGCGTCGACGTGTACCGCGGCATGGTTATGTTCTTGATGCTGGCCGAAATCCTGCACCTATACAATCTGAAAAAAATCGTGTCAGACGAAGGTTGGGTCTCGCAGGCTGCCGATTGGTTGGCTTTCCACACGACGCACGTTCCATGGCGTGGCTGTTCTTTGCACGACATGATCCAACCTAGCTTTTCCTTCTTGGTTGGACCGGCCATGGCCTTTTCCATTGTGACTCGCAGCATAAAGGGACAAGCCTGGTCGAGAATGTTCTATCATGCCATCTTTCGAAGCCTCGTCCTGGTCTTTCTAGGCATCTTTTTAAGAAGCCTTGGCCGCCCAAGCACGAATTTTACGTTTGACGACACACTGACTCAAATTGGATTGGGCTATTGGATCTTGTTCCTGTTGTCTGGCTTGCCCCTACGAGGCTTGATCGTTTCAGTCGCCGTCATACTGGCAGGTTATTGGCTTGCATTCGTTTGTTACCCGGCACCCGCAGCTGACTTTGCCTATGACAAAGTAGGAGTGCCGCAAAATTGGACAGAGCATTACGAGGGGATCGCATCGCATTTCAACAAAAATTCCAATCTCGCATCTGCGGTAGATCAATGGTGGATGAATCTGTTTCCTCGCGAAAAAGCTTTCGAGTACTCAGGAGGCGGCTATTGCATGCTCAGTTTTATTCCAACCCTTGGAACAATGCTGTTAGGACTTATTGCCGGCAAATTGCTCCAATGGGAGACAACTACTTGGCGCAAACAATTGTGGCTATGGACGGCAGCAACGATCTGCATTTTGTTCGCTTTGGCGGTCGATGCGTTAGGTCTTTGCCCAATTGTCAAGCGAATTTGGACGCCCACGTGGGCACTTTGGAGCGGCGGTTTGTGCTTTGTTTGGCTCGCACTTTTGAACGCGGTTTGCGATATCGGTGGCTACAAGCGATGGGGATTTCCGTTCTTGGTCATCGGAGCTAACTCGATCGCTGCTTATGTGATGAGTTGGACCATAAAAGAACCCATTCGACTTGCCATTGTGCGGCACTTTGACTATTTCATCGAGAAGTTCAATGTTTTCTTAGCCGCATGCTTTCAAGTAGAAGACCCGAAATTGTTGAAGCCATTCGTTCTCGGAGCGCTCACGTTGGGAGTGATTTGGTTGATTCTCTTGTGGCTGTTCCGCAAACGAATTTTCTTGAAAATCTAACGAGCAAATGAGCATTGACCCACCGCTGATGTCATCTCGGTCGTTTTTAGCCCAACGGGCTTAAACATTTTAGCCCAGGGCAAAGCGCAGCGCCGCCCTGGGTACAGACCGAACC
>JAYTVL010000531.1:0-12715 GCA_043744075.1 Pirellula sp.
AAGAACTTTGGGCGACCAAGGGCTAGGGCCGCACGCCTAGATCTTACACCCAACCAACCAATCCGAAAGTGGAAAAAATCTTGGCGTAATACGCCGGAAACCTATTGCAATTTAACGTTACATCTAACGCGGTACGACTAATTATATCAGCTGTCTCCCTAGGACAAACCAGTCGCAAATGCTGTTGCGTAAGCGCGGCAATGTGAAATTGTGATCATCACTTTGCTGATACCCAGTTCTCTCGCAACGTCAGCCGCTTTGCCGGCAAGTGTGATCATGGGAGCGCCGGAAACCTCGTTCACAACCTCCACATCCGTCCATTGGATGCCTTTTGCCCAGCCAGTGCCTAATACTTTAAGAACTGCCTCTTTGGCTGCCCAGCGACCTGCATAGTGTTGCGTCGCTGCTTTACGCGATGAGCAATAGAGGATTTCTTTTTGCGTGAAAACTCGCTGTAAAAACACTTCGCCGTGCTTCTCGATTAATTGGGCGATGCGAACGCACTCGATAATGTCCGTGCCGATGCTAATCAATTTCCCGATCTTTTCGTTCGGCATGATGCTGTCGAGGCTTTATTGGTAATGCGAATTCTGCTTGCTGCGTTCGGCAGGATTGCGAAACGCGATTGTCAGGCAAGTGCGAATTGTACCCGCTCCTTACAGCGCAACCAGCGGAATCCTCAAGGAGGCCCACTTTTCTTTTTTGCGATCAAAATCAAAATACAGTTTCATTTCGACGAGGAACCTGCGATACTACAGACAAGTCTGTTTGCCAGAGAAACCACTAGGCCGCGCGTCGTGTTAGGTGCGTTTCTACCTGTCGCTTTAGTCATAGGTCAGGGAGAAGGTTCAAAGTGCATAATCCATTCCGTCCTGTGCGAAATTCTATCTTTCATACCCATTCCCACGCTTTCCAAGCGATGAACGCTTTGACAAATGAAGGACTTGTAGTTGCAAGTCGCCGGAATATGGTCAAAGCGAGTCTCGCCGGAATCGCTGGTCTTTCTTTGCCCGGACTTCTTGAGTCCCGTGCTCATGCGGTGACGATGGGGCATGCATCCCCTAAGGCAAAGAGCGTTATCTTGCTTTGGATGACGGGCGGACCAAGCCAAATCGATACTTGGGATCCCAAGCCTGATAGGCCCTTTAATAATCGCGGTCCGTTCGGTGTGATCAAAACGAAAATTCCAGGTGTCCATTTCTGCGAGCATCTTCCAAAGCAAGCGGCGATGATCGACAAGTTCACGATCATTCGCTCGGTCGATGCTAAGCACAGCAATCACGAGCCGAACATGGTTTTTCAGACAGGGAATCTTGACGCCGAACCAAGAACAAACAGAGAAGCCTCCCGTTATCCATCGATCGCGTCGATTGTCGCCAAGCATCATGGTACCAACGAACCCTCTATGCCACCTTACGTTGGATTCTATCGCTCGCCAAGCCACATAGCCTTTGCCGGATACCTTGGTCAGCAATTTAACCCGTTCCAAGGCAATTTGGCCGCAAAGCTTCCCGTCTATGATTTGGTCGGGACCGATTCTGGGAAGAAGACTAATGCGGAGCTGTTTCAGTTACCCAGAGGGCTTGACTTTGACAGGCTCGGCGAACGTCGGACTCTTCTAAAGGACATCGATCAGATACGGCGAGATATCGATTCGAGCGGTAACATGAGTTCGACGGATGTTTTTCAGCAGCAAGCGTTCGACCTGCTATTGGGGGCGAAAGCCCGGGATGCTTTTGACTTGAGTTTAGAGCCAACTTCCGTTCGAGAGCGATACGGAAGCCACCTTTGGTGCCAGCAAGCGCTGTTGGCACGACGTTTGGTAGAAGCGGGTGTCGCGTTTGTTACTATTGATTTGAGCTACCACACCGCAAGCGGTACTTGGGACAATCATGGCGACAACATTCCTCCGTATGGCGGTATTTCGAAAGGACTGAAGCCTTTGTTGCCCCTCTTCGATCATCTTTTGACAACTTTGGTTGGCGATCTTGACGAGCGAGGCAAATTGGACGATGTCTTGGTGATTGCCATGGGCGAGTTTGGGCGAACACCGGTAATGGGGACCCAGGCCAGCACGGACGGGCGTGACCATTGGCCAAATGTAATGTCTATGTCACTAGCAGGTGGTGGGCTTCGACATGGACAAGTTATTGGAGCGACAGAAAAAGATGGAGGTTCGATCAAAGAACGTCCAGTAACTCCGGGTGATTTAGCTGCATCGATCTATAGATATTTCGATGTTCCACTGTCGACACAATACGTCGACCATCAAGGCAGGCCTCGAAACGTAGTCGACCAAGGAACCCCAATCGCCGAGTTGGGTCTGTGATAGTCGCAAAGCGGCTTGATTGCAGCTATAAAGGAAACGGTTGAGTGAGATTTACCTCAAGCCTATCAAAGCTAGTCTTCGCTTTTCTACTTCTCCAAGCTGGATTGACTCTGGCTTTGATCCTCTTTTCGAGAAGCCAAAATCGGCAAATGGCGGTTGTCGAGATCGATGAAGTGCTTCACAGCTCCGCCTGCGGATTGCAGCCGTCGATTGAGCAACTCATCGGAGAAACGTTAAATGACCGAGCAACAAAACTCGAGAAAACGATTCGAGAATTTGGCGAGAGGGCGAAGATTCGAGTGACGGTTGTAGATCCCGAAGGACGTGTATTGGCCGACAGCGATTTAGAAGCTGCAACGATGGAGAACCACAATCAGCGACCAGAAATAGTTCAAGCCAGACTCGGTAAGATTGGTAAGGCAACTCGATTGAGCGAATCGACGAAGACCGAATACTACTATTTAGCGATCCCACTTCTAAAACAAGGCGTGCCGATTGGATTTCTTCGATTGGCCATGGCTACAGCCCAAACACGCAAGCGATTAGCGGATATTTCAAGAACCTTTGTCTGGTTCGCTCTCGCGACCGCAGCGTTAGCATCTGCTGTACTGATTGCGTATGCTCGGGCAACAATCTCGCCGCTACGAGAATTGACCAATTTCGCTACTGCTATCGCGAAGGGCGACTATGGCCAGCGGCTTGGTTCGGTCCATTGGCAAGACGAATGGCGTTTGCTCGGGAAAGCCTTCGGTCAGATGCAGGTCGAGTTACAAGGGCGTGAAGATGAGCTTCATACGAATAGCGATCGATTGTCAGCGGTCCTTGCAAGTATGCAGGAGGGAATTATAGCCATCGACCCGCATCGTCGTGTACTTTTAGCAAATCGTGCGGCCGCTGTTTTGCTTGATGTTCCGTTTCAAGAACTCTTGAATCGACCATTTTATGAGCTTGTTCGAAATCCGCTCATTGAGGAATGTGTCGAGGAGGTATTCAAGGTCCATGGAACGATTGGACGCGAGTTTGAAACGAAACGACATCCTCGACGGGTTCTGACAGTCCGTTTTTCGTGGATCGCACAATTTGCGGGCGAGGCCGTCGTGATTGTAGTTCACGATGTAACCAGCCTTAGGCAGTTAGAGACAATGCGACGAGACTTTGTCGCAAATGTGTCGCATGAGTTAAAAACACCTCTCTCCTCGATTAAAGCCTATTCCGAAACGTTGCGATTAGGCGCTCTTGACGATCCCGTAAATCGACTTCGCTTTGTCGAACGGATCGAAGAGCAAGCTGAGCGACTAAGTGATCTCATATTGGATTTGATTCGGTTAGCGCGCGTGGAATCCGGAATAATTGAGTTCGAAATTCGCGACATCAACCTCGGCCTGATTGCTCAGCAGCGAATTGACGCCTTTCGAGTGCAAGCGGAGAAACGTCGTTTAAAACTGGAGATGAAAGCGACCATGCCAGCGATCATGGTTCGATGTGACGACGAGGGGCTTGCAACGATTTTCGACAATTTGATCAGCAACGCAGTTCGATACACTCCTCAAGGCGGCCAAGTTATTGTGCAATGTTCAAGCGATGCTTTGATGGGAATCATCGAAGTGATTGACAATGGCCAAGGAATTGCCCCTGAACATCAAGAAAGAATTTTTGAACGTTTCTATCGTGTCGACAAAGCGCGATCAAGCGATCTGGGTGGAACTGGTCTCGGGTTATCAATCGTAAAGCACTTTGTGCAGTCGTTTTCTGGCCAAGTTTCCGTCTCTAGCAGACTAGGTAAAGGCACCACTTTTACTGTCCGACTACCACTCTCTTAGGCGAGCGGCAGCTTGAAATCTACCTGTAAATTGGGTGGCACTTTCTGAGGCACGTTCGGGCGTGTGAAGTGTCAATTGCGTTGGACCTCAAATCCACGCCCATCGCTCGTATCTTGAGTTTACATCCCTAACGCTGTGAGGGCTGTGCCTCAAAAACCAAAGGTTTTTGAACTGCGGACGTCACACGGAGTGTGACGGGTACTATAAAATCACAGCCTTTGAGCGCGCCACCCGTTGCGCGGTCGAACTGTCAACTGAACCAGATCTGCGGCAATAAATGGACGTGGGAGCGGTAACTCCCTCGATTCGATTGAATAAAGTATTTGATTCCTTGGTTTATCAAATCTAATTTCTGTGATGACCCCCAGCCCAGGTTCGTTTTCCTGAAAGTGCGAAAGTATTTCAACTCGATCACCGACAGTGAATCCTTCATCATCGACCCGATGCCACATAGTTGGCTTAACCCGCACGCTTTGTTCGCCGTACTGCAATCGATAATACTCGCCATCGAAACTATGACGACGAAAAACACGTGAGCTCGGAATCCAATCTTCGACAATCGATACGTCTTCGGGATGAATCCAGTCGGTGCCATCGCAGGGCCAAACGAGATAGACTCCGCAATCCGGCATTTCTGGCCAAATCGTCATTCAGATTTGTTCCTTAAGTGAAACTGGACTATAGCGTTGTCCGGCTGAGGACAGCCGAACCGACGTGGTCGTCTGATAGCGCAGTCGGCATAAACATCAGTTCCAATGCAATGCGCAGCATACCTTAGAAATGATAACCTTTTTCCAACCGTTAGTCTCGCACGATTCGAGTTACCGCGCAAGCTTAGGCATTCAAACGTACATAAGATTTAGAGACATGGTTATGACCAGCCAAAAACCGCACTTCCTACTTTTCTGCGATGGCAATGTGTCTGCCAATGGTGAAAGTGCGGGATCGCAAAGAGGAAGATGGCGTTTTGTTCTAGAAGATCTGGTGTCAGGTGAACGAACAGAAGCGACCGATCAGGAATCGGCTTGTGCGCCTGACCGTTCGGCATTAGTTGCAGTTTTGCGCGGACTTGAAGCCCTGGAACAACCAAGCAAGGTGACTTTGATTACGACCAGCCGATACGTGACACGCGGTCTCCAATATGGATTGTCCGAATGGCGAGACAACGACTACTCTTGGGAACATTTCGGTGCTGTCCAACCGATTCGAAACGCGGACATTTGGAAACGAATTGATCGTGCACTTGCTTACCATCAAGTCCAATGTCGCTGGATGGCAAACGACGCGGCCGCTGAATCGCCCGAGGAGGCACCCGACACTTTATCGCACCAAACATCTGAAAGAAACGATGACGACTCTTCCGTCGGAGCGAAAGTCGTTAATACGCAGGTAGCACGGCCTGCGGAGTTTCAAAATACAATCAGACGATCGAAAACGATCGAAAGCAACCGAACGATCGTATCAACCTCGAAATATCAGCGTGTTTACGTTGACACGCCAATTCCAAGTGCCGGTCCAAGTCCGGAACTAACTCCGAATATGCAGAATGCAGAACTTAAATTCGGGCAAGAAAACAATTCGTGCCGAATCCGTTTTTCGATCCTGCTTTATCTATCGCATCTGCTAATGCTGCCGTTTCGATTGGTTTGTAGATGCCCAGTGTGGCTTTGCAGTCGAGTTTGGGCTGGCATCTTAGCCATAGACGAATGGCTGGAGTCGTACTTGCGTTGCCTTCTATTGCTTGACCCGGGCAAAAGACCAACACGCTATTAATTAGAAGATCGCATCATTTAGCCCCGCGATACACGTAATCATCATCATTCGTTATAACCATTGGAGAAATTGTGCACACCCAGATCAACCTGAATTCTTTGACCAGCATAATCGACGGAGTGAGTGCGGACCCTGCAAGCGTTTTGGGACCACATGCCATTCACGTCGACGGCAAGAACGCCGTTGCGGTTCGGGGTTATTTCCCGGGATTTGATCAGGCTTGGTTGCTTGACGACCGCAATTCGGCAGCCCGCCCGATGCGTCGAATCCATCCATCCGGGCTATACGAAGGACTTATGCCACAGCTTGAATCCACGCCTCCCGAGTACCGATTTCGACTTTCAAATTCGAGCGGAAAGACCATTGAAATGCAAGATCCCTACGCTGTACCAAGCTTGATAAGCGACTTCGACAGACACCTGTTTAATGCAGGTCAACATTGGAAAATATATGAAAAGCTGGGCTCTCATGTTCGCGACGTGAATGGTAGCTCTGGTGTCAATTTCGCTGTTTGGGCACCCAATGCGCAAAGCGTCCAAGTCATCGGCGATTTCAATCATTGGGATGGCCGCTCACACTGCATGCAAAAGCAGATTCCGTCCGGAATCTGGGAGTTGTTTGTTCCTCAAATCGGCGTCGGACAGAAGTACAAATACCGAGTTCGTATGCTAGATGGACAGATTGTCGATAAAACGGACCCATACGGTTTTTTTGCGGAACTGCCTCCGAGAACCGCTTCCGTTGTCCAATCGTTAGATACGTACACCTGGAACGATGCTCAGTGGCTTGAACGACGCAAGAACGAGAATCAACTCGAAAAGCCGATGTCGGTCTACGAAGTCCACCTAGGCTCGTGGCGAAAATGCCAAAATGGCGTGCACGGATGGATGAACTACCGCGAAATTGCGCATCAATTGGTTCAGTATTGCAAGGAAATGGGTTTTACTCATTTGGAACTCATGCCAGTTTCTGAGCATCCCTTCACAGGATCATGGGGATATCAAACTGTCGGCTATTTCTCGGCGACCAGTCGATACGGAACGCCAGAGGATTTCATGTATTTCGTTGACCATTGCCACCAAAACGGCCTTGGCGTGATCATTGACTGGGTGCCAGCCCACTTCCCCAAAGACGCGCATGGATTGCGTCAATTCGATGGCTCGGCTTTGTACGAGCATTCCGACCCACGTCAAGGCGAGCATCCCGATTGGGGAACCATGATTTTCAATTTCGGACGCAATGAAGTTCGAAATTTCTTGATCGCCAATGCACTGTTTTGGCTGGATAAGTATCACATTGATGGATTGCGTGTTGATGCAGTCGCATCGATGCTTTATTTAGATTATTCCCGAAAACAAGGCGAGTGGCTACCTAATGTTTACGGCGGCCGCGAGAATCTCGAAGCCATCCATTTGCTCCGTGAGTTCAATGTCCAAGCGCATACGCATCATCCTGGCGTTTTGACCATCGCTGAGGAGTCCACAGCTTGGCCCGGAGTCAGTCGACCAACCGAATTTGGCGGACTTGGCTTTTCGTTGAAGTGGAATATGGGCTGGATGAATGACACGCTTCGCTACATGCGAAATGATCCAATCCATCGCCAGTATCATCACAACGAACTCACTTTCAGTTTGATCTACGCGTTTACCGAGAATTTTGCATTACCACTTTCGCATGATGAAGTGGTTCATGGCAAAGGCGCATTGATTGCTCAAATGGCAGGCGATCTCTGGCAGAAATTTGCAAATTTACGATTGCTTTATTCGAGCATGTGGACGCATCCAGGCAAGAAACTGCTGTTCATGGGCTGTGAGTTGGCTCAGTGGCATGAATGGAATTACGACAATGCCATTCAGTGGGATCTGCTGGATTGGGATACGCATCGAGGAATGCAAAAACTTGTGTCGGATCTCAATCATCTAGTGCAACGCGAGCCAGCTCTATACGAAGTTGACTTCAAGTCCGAAGGATTTGAATGGATCGATTGCATGAATGCAAACGACAGCGTTTTGGCTTATATTCGCAAAGCCAAGGACCCTAACGACTTTTTGGTGGTTTGCAGCAACTTCACGCCGGTAGTTCGCAAATACAGGGTGGGTGTTCCAAGGGGTGGTTTTTACAATGAAGTGTTTAATAGCGACTCGGTTCATTACGCCGGCACGAACGTCGGAAACTATCCAGGTTTGATGGCAGAAACTGCAATTCCTCATCATGGAAGGCCAGCTTCGATCGAGCTTAACTTGCCGCCGTTGGCGACGGTCATATTCAAACCGCAGTGACGCAATTGTTTAACCCGCGCAGCGGCTGGCGGGCTGGACACTCATCCAGCTCGGATGCCGCATGACACATCAGTTCGGATGCCGTATGACAAAGACGGGCTGTATTTCCGACGCACGCGCTCGAGGCTTTGGGGCCTCGAGCGGTTAAACATCAGCACTTACCACCCCTCGCTTGCGGGTCGGAGAAAACGCGATTTTTCAAAGGACAGCCGATTGACAGTGATTTTCGCGAATGGAATAATGTTGGGTTCGCGACGAACATTCTGTTTACTACAAGAGGCATCTACGATGAAGTTTCGATCTTTGTTCACGATTGGTTTTGCTGCCCTAATGGTTGGAGGCATTTGCCAGTCAGCTTCCGCCGTCATCATTTCGGCACTTACAAGCACAGGCTCGTTGGTATCGTTTGATTCAGCTACCCCAGGTACTATTATAAGCAACATTGCAGTCTCTGGACTTACTGCGGGAAGCTCGCTGGTTGGAATTGACTATCGACCTGTTGACGGACAATTTGTTGGCTTAGGTTACAACAGCGGTACAGGGGCTGCGCAAGTCTACGCGATTAATGGTGGTGTTGCTACCAACATCAACGCGCTCGCTTTTACAGCGGGGCTGAATAGAATCACCGCCGACTTCAACCCTACAGCGAATGCGATACGAGTGGTAACCAGCGAAACGACAGGGAACAATTTCCGAATACCAACAGGCGGCACTGTGGCGGTGGCAACAGATACGGATCTCAACCCTGCCAACGGTGGAATCCGCGCCACGGCATATTCTCGAAACAATGCTGGCGGCGGCACAAGTGGAGCTACAACGCTTTTCGCGATTGATGGCACGAATTTGCTCACTCAGGGAAGTATAGACTTCTTTACAGGTAGCGGTACTTCACCCAATACTGGAACTCTTTCGACCGTTGCGGCACTTGGCGGAGTGACTGGATCGTCGATTGTCGGTTTTGACATCTTCAATGCGCCCGGAACTGCAGCTGGCTCACCAGGTACAGCGTTTATTGCAACAAGTAATACGCTATTCTCACTGAATCTTGGGACAGGAGCTGCGACCTCGCTTGGAACTATCGGAGGAGGCTTAACGATTGTGGATATCGCCGCCGTTCCCGAACCAAGTAGTATAGCCTTTGCTTCATTAGCAATAGCGGGCGTTATCGCCGGTTATCGTCGCCGAAGGAGAAACACAACTTCATCGATTCGATAATCGTCGACATAGGGTTTGTGCACATCA
Source organism: Pirellula sp. (assembly GCA_043744075.1). Taxonomy (GTDB): domain Bacteria; phylum Planctomycetota; class Planctomycetia; order Pirellulales; family Pirellulaceae; genus JBKCUI01. The sequence goes on from JAYTVL010000531.1 coordinate 9,444, forward strand.
GCCGGAACGCTTTTGCGTCCGGCTTTTTTTTTGCGGATTTCGTAGGGTAGACTTTCAGCCTGTCAATGAAAAACAGGCTGGAAGCCTATTCTACGTCAATCCACTAGCAAGTTTTGTGTTTTTTTCTTTACGAGCACTAAATCTAGTTATGGCTCGCTTGTAGTTTCCAAATCGTTAGAATGCGGAAGTTGCGCTCGAAGGAGTGAATTGCAGCCCTCTTCTAAGCAGGTGTTTTGGTATGGTTACTGATCAAAAACGTTTGCGTAAAGACGATTCCATCAAAGGCAAGAAGCCACCATCGTCCAATATTCTCGACAGATCGCCACCCTTTGATCTATCTGCCGAGATGGGTGTTCTCGGCAGTCTGATTCTGAATCCGGACGTCGCGATCGATCTTGCCCTCGAAATCCGCGCCGACGACTTCTACGACGATGCGCATCGCAAGCTATACGCCGCGATGATGAACATGTTCGATAGCGGTCGAAAAATGGATGTAACGCTCCTAGTCAGTGAACTAAAAACTGCGGGCGACTACGAATTGATAGGCGGAGCAGGCTATCTCGCGAAACTCGCCAATAGTGTTCCAAACGCGGCTCACGCAAAGTATTACGCGCAAATCGTTCGAAGCAAAGCGACCATACGCCGGTTGATTGACGCTTCAACGGCCATTCTCTCGGATGCATACGAAGAGAGCTCGGATGCCAAGGAACTTGTTTCACAAGCCGAACAGAAAATCTTTAGCATCCAAGACGATCGAAGCGCCAATACGGCGACCTCAGTATCCGAAGTGCTTAAGGCCGCGATGACACGTATCGACAAGCGTATGCAGGGCGAACAATTGCAGAGCGGTGTCTTAACCCATTTTACCGACTTTGATCAAATGACTGGGGGCTTGCATAACGGCGAATTGATTATCCTCGCAGCTCGTCCAAGTATGGGAAAAACAGCGTTCGCAATGAACATTGCGGAACAAGTTGCGATGAAGGAAAACGCACCCACGTTGTTCGTAAGCTTAGAAATGAACGCTATCGAATTGGTAGATCGACTCTTATGCTCGGTTGCCAAAGTCAACGGTTCGCGGCTCCGTGTTGGAACAATTACCCCAGACGATCAGAAAAGGCTTTTGGCAAATGCAGCCAAGATCAGCCAAGCACCGCTCTATATCGACGACGCTCCAAGTCGGACAGTTAGCGAAGTTGCTGCCGTCGCGCGAAGAATCTCGCAACAAGAGATGCGGAAACCGAATGGACGCAAGCTTGGGCTGATCGTTATCGATTACTTGCAGCTTTTGGACCCCGATAACCCAAAGGACCCTCGCCAGGAACAGGTTGCCAAAATGGCTCGACGACTAAAAATGCTTGCGCGTGAACAAGATGTCCCGATCCTTTGCCTTTCCCAGCTCAATCGGCAAGCGGAAGAAGGCAAGGATCATCGACCAAAGCTGAGTCATTTGAGGGAATCGGGCGCGATTGAACAGGATGCTGACGTCGTAATGTTCGTTCATCGAGAGGGATACTATCACCGTGGTGAAGATGCGGAACAATATGCGGGACAAGCCGAAATCATCATAGCCAAACAGCGAAACGGACCTGTTGGAGAAATCGAATTGGTCTGGGAGCGCGATTTCACGCGGTTCTTGAACAAGGTAGCTGAACGTCATGAAGAATTTAGCAGCTACAGTGATTTTTCAACGCCTGGCGGTTACTAGGTGCTCTGTCCAAATTTGATTTTTGGGTAGTGGATCTTGTGAAAGATCCTTCTGCTCAGGGATTTTTAACAAAATCCACTACGGCCAACCCTAGGTCTCAATCTGGACAGAGCACTAGCTGTTTTTCCCCAACTATTCGATTAAGCTTTCCGGAAAGAACCCACCTTTCCACCAAAACCTAGCTGCTACTTGATGAAACTGAAAACCCTGCCCGAAGATTTTCGGGTTGAAGAAATTACAGATGTTCGTCCGTCGAAGGGCCCATTCGGGCTATATCGACTGGACAAGTGTGGGTTGGGCACGCCCGAAGCCATGCAATACATTTTGCACAAATGGCAACTACCTCGCAAAGACCTTAGTTACGGCGGGATGAAGGATCGCCACGCCGATACAACTCAATATCTTTCGATCTACCGAGGACCGCACTCTGGATTGACAGACAAATCCTTTCAATTGGATTATCTCGGCCAAATACCCCACCCCTATCACGCCAAAGACATTGCGGCCAATCGGTTTGAAATCAGGCTGCGACGAATTACAGCCGATCAAGTGCCTTCGCTTACGGACCGCTGCAAATTCATTCAACAAACAGGTGTGGTCAACTATTTCGACGACCAGCGATTTGGTTCTCTCGGTTTCTGTGGGGAATTGATCGCGGTACCCTGGTGCTTGACCAATTACGAACGGGCTCTCTTTTTGTCGATGGCGGAACCGAATATTCATGATCGTCCGCGTGAGAAAGAACAAAAACAAATTCTTCGCGACTATTGGGGAGATTGGATTAAGTGCAAGGCAATGTTGGATCGTTCTCACCGACGCAGCATCGTGACTTATCTGTGCGATCATCCGACCGATTTCAGGCGGGCCGTTGCATTGATCCGGCAGGATCTTCGAGGTATTTATGTCTCTGCTTTTCAAAGCTGGGTTTGGAACAGATGGCTCAGCCAGTTGATTGAGGCGAATGCAGGGACAGCGACCCTTGGTCGTTTGGATTCTTTGTGCGGTCCACTTGCAATCCCGATCTCAAAATTTGAATGTTCGATCGCTAACAAAAGTCTATACGATTTGAACTTGCCATTACCTTCAGCAAGACAGCATGATTGGCCCTCGGGCACGCTTGAATGCTTAGAGCAGATACTGATCCCGCTCCAGATGGACGTCCGGCAGATGCGATTAAAATACCCACGAGATACTTTTTTTTCCAAGGGAACTCGGGATTCATGGTTGACTGCACAGGACTTTACATATGAGTGTGAACCCGATTCGTTGAATCCGAATTTCCAATCGTTGAAGCTCTGTTTCGTCTTGCAACGCGGCGCCTACGCGACAATGGTGGTTCGGTATCTGTTCAACGAAGCTATCGCGACGGAGCCAGACGAAGAGCTGTCGGTTGAAGAAGATTTCGCTTCCTAGCAAAGCAGCAGTCATACTCCTTGTGCCGTTCGCATTGGCCACGGACACGGAGGGGCTGTGATTTTATTGAATCCGAAGAAAGATAGGGGTAGGAAAGCCGCATTGAGTTGCGGCTCCCCTCCCTCCGAACCGTACAGGCGGTTCTCCCGCA
>JAYTVL010000532.1:0-3631 GCA_043744075.1 Pirellula sp.
GTCGCTGACCGATGCGTTGCGGCAGTGTGACGGAGTGCAGATCCAAGCGATCGTGATGGTCCGCGACGATTTCTGGCTTTCCGTCAGTCGTTTTTTACGAGAATTGGAGGTTCGTATTCTCGAAGGAGAGAACAGTGCACTCGTCGATCTATTTGATTTGGACCATTCGGCCAAAGTATTGAGTTTGTTCGGCAAAGCCTTTAAAAAGCTGCCGGACAGTTCATCACAGTGGGCACCTGATCAACACGAGTTCATTCGGCAAGCGGTTCAAGGTCTATCGCAAGATCGCAAAGTAATCTCCGTTCGATTGGCGATTTTTGCGGAGATGATGAAGTCGCGAGAATGGACAACTGCGACATTGCGCGAAGTAGGCGGAATCGAAGGTATTGGGGTTACATTCTTAGAAGAAACGTTCGCTGCCAAGCATGCCCCGCCAGAACATCGAGTCCATCGCGATGCGGTTCGCGGCTTATTGGCCGCGTTGCTTCCTCCAATGGGCACAGACATCAAAGGGAGCATGCGTTCAGCGGACGCATTGTGTATCGCAGCGGGCTACGAGCGGCAACCCCGCGAGTTTGGCGATCTCATGGAGTTGCTTGATAGACGATTGCGGTTGATTACGCCAGTCGATCAAATCAATTCAGGTGCCCCACTTCTAGCAGGAGACGGTCGCTCAAATTCTAGCTCCCCTCGCCCTTTGGGAGACGGACACTTGAATTCTGGCTCCCCTCGCCCTCTGGAAGACGGGCGCTTAAATTCTGGCTCCCCTCGCCCTTTGGGAGAGGGGCTGGGGGTGAGGGATAAAAACGTCCCCATCTCAAACACAACGGCTCATTCTTTTTCACCCTTCACTCTTCACGCTTCAAACGTCCACTACCAACTCACGCACGACTACCTCGTCCCGTCGCTACGTGACTGGCTGACGCGCAAGCAACGTGAAACACGTAAAGGTCGGGCTGAGCTCAAACTCGAAGAGCGCACAGCCACATGGAATACAAAGCGAGAAAACAAGCAGTTACCAACGATTGCGGAATGGCTGAGAATTCGTTCGCTAACAGACTCTAGGCGGTGGACAGATCCCCAACGAGCCATGATGCGATCGGCTGGCAAGCTACACGGCATGAGTTGGGGTGGTGGCTTGGTGGCACTGCTTTTGATCGGCGCTGGGATTCAGGCGTGGGTATCAGCTGAGCGATGGAAGAATCTTAAAGAGCAGACGCGAGTGGCTGCCGAATCGTTGCAGAATAACCTTGGGCCCTCGATTCCGGTCAACATTAAGGAACTTCGCAAGTTACCGCGAGAATTGGCGCTTGCCGAGTTGACGAAAAGATTTGATGCAGCCACAAATCCAGGTCACAAGCTTGCCATCGCATTTGCGTTAGCGAACTATGGTCGAGTGGAAACGGACTACCTAGTTTCTCGCATCAATGACATCGCCGAAACGGACACCGGCAATTTTATTACAGCACTTAAACTTGATCGTGACAGAGCAATCTCTATTTTGAAAACTACTGCAACAAAATGTGTCGACAAATCACTTTGGAGAACCAAAGCCAAAACTGCCATCGCAGCGATGGCTTTCGGTAATTCTGAAATCGCTGCCGATATGTGCACTTATGCAGACCGTCCAGACCCAGAACAGCGGACGCTGTTTATCGACTTGTTTCCGCAATGGGAACTAGATGTCGGTGCGATCCTGACCACGGTGCGAGGAACCGATAGTTCGGCTCTACGGTCTGGTATTTGCTTAGCGGTGGGCGGCATTCCTTCCGACCGCGTCTCGGAAGCGAATCAAGAATTGTGGAAGACTCTCGCATCCCATTGGTATGTTGAAAAGGGAGACACCTCTACGCATAGCGCTGCGAGTTGGTTGTTACGACAATGGAAGTTCAACCTGCCCGAGATCTCCAAGCAGAATGAAATCATGCCGCAACGAGACTGGTTTGTGAATTCGGTCGGTTCCACCATGCTTCGGATCAAGCCCGATCCACCAGACGTAAATCTCCCTGATCCGATCGAAAAATATCTGCAACAATTAAAAAACTTAGAAAACGTCGCAGCTCTCGAGAAAGAAAACCCGAAGAATCGCGAAACTCGGGCGATCGCCTATTTCCATACTGGAAAAACGGAGGAGGCATTAAAGGATTTGGATCGTCTGCTGACGGACGCAGCCATCGATCGCCAACCAACGATCCTGCAATACCGAACGTTGGCGCTGGCAAAGCTCGGTAGAGCGGACGAAGCCAGAGAGTCTCTGGTCACCTATCAAGGAGCCAAGGTGCTAGAATACCGAAAGGCGTGTGTGGAAATTCAGGTTTCCGCTTGGCTTGGAGAAACAGAAACTGCATCGCGGCAGTTGGAGGCTGCCATGAGGGATTTTTCCGTCGATGAGGCCGATTACAGGTGGTACTACCTCGCAAGCGCTGCGGCATTGTGCGCGCAAGCGACTGCTGATCGGGCAACAGTCGCTTCAACCCAATTCGTCGAAAAAGCCTTCGAATTTTTAGCCCGATCGTGCACACTGGGCTATGGCGACTCGCGCAAACTGGGCTATGCCGAATTACTTTATTTGATCCAAGATCCGGATTTTGCGATCTTGCATAGTGATCCACGGTTTGTGGCGATGTTGAGGAAATGGAAGACACTTGATGAGTATTGGGTTGCTGATCGTGAAGTAACCCGTGGTCAGATTGAGCAGTTCATGACGGATGAAAAGGTTGCTGTCTCAGACAAGCCGGAAGAGTGGGAAGGAGTTGACGTTAGAACCAGTCCAACAGCGGCTCATCCAGCCCAGAATGTAAGCTGGTACGATGCGGTCAAGTACTGCAACTGGTTAAGCGTGAAAGAGGGTCGAAGTCCCTGCTTCAGACGCAACGGGACCAAGGAGAAGGGCAGTTCTGGTGCTGAGGAGTTTGATGCATGGGAAGAGATACCAAGTGCTACGGGATACCGTTTGATGCAAAAATCGGAGTGGGAGTATTCGTGTCGTGCGGGAACCCAGACACTGTTTTCGATTGGGAATGACGAGATATTATTATCAAAGTACTGTCAGATGTTTCCCGCGAAGTTGACATCGATAGTAGGTTCCAAGTTGCCCAATGCATGGGGCTTGCATGATATGCACGGCAATGTGGGGGAATGGTGCTTCGACAAAGAAAATTCGCTGGACTCGTCCCGGATGCTCGGTGGCAGCGGTTGGTACGTGCCTGTCCAGTTTAACAGGTCAGCGTTCAGTTACGCCCTCGAACCGAAGAGCCGGAGCGACCACACGGGGTTCCGGCTGGCGCTGAGTCCGTCTAGTGAGTCAGGAATCAAGGGAGCGAAGCCAGCAGGCGTAGGCACGGAGGGAGCGACCGCGGAGCAGCGACCGTAGATGCCGTAGCCTGCTGGCGTAGCGGCGAGAGTAGAGCGATTGTCCTCAATCGCTCATTGTTTTCGCGGGGGTGCAGGGGGCCATGCCTGGGCTGTTAAAAAACTGGGGTTGACGCATGATTTGATTGCTATGGTTTTGTTCCCTAACGCCTGCGGTATGTAGCCAGAAAACCTGAACGATCCGCAGCACAAGGCCAACAATGTTGTAAAAAACCCCGCTTATCGGGGCGCCGGACAAAAGGGACTTGGGGTATCTTGT
>JAYTVL010000533.1:0-47662 GCA_043744075.1 Pirellula sp.
CAACAGCAACAAAATGTTGGGCTTCTCAGCCGCAATGCTGGCCGCCACGAATTGCACGAACAAGCAAACCAAAATGAACAGCCGCATAATAACCTCTTCTTGCGATTTTCTATTGACTATTTAGGCGAGGGGCAGTTTGAAATCTACCGGTAAATTGGGTGGCACGCTCTGAGGCACGAAGGGCGTGTAAAGTGCCAATCGCGTTGGACCTCAAATCCATGCCCATCGCTACTATCGCTCTGAGAGGCTGTGATTTTATTCCATTCGACTCACCGGACGGCTTGCGCCGTTCCGCTACCAAACGATAGCGGCAGGGCGCGAGCCCTCCGGTGATGACCCACGCATTTTATCACAGCCTCTGAGCGTGCCACCCGGTCCCCTGGTATATTTTAGTCTGCCGCTCGAGTAATTATGCGCAATCATGGACCCGCTCTTTGTACTCAAGCACTTGGCAACGCAATTAATGTTTGAACTGCCTGCTTGATCGAGGCCTGCTGTGGTTCTGTCAATTCACCGAGCAGAGGTTGCATCGGTCCTGTCTCTGCAATTCCAGCCGCCGCGACTGCATGATGCAAGACACGAATCGGTTGAATCTTGTTTCGCAGATCTTCAAGCGGTCCAAAGCTCGATCGTATGGCCTCCGCCTTTGCAAAGTCCTTGGCTTGAATTGCTCGTAACATGGCCATCGATCTAGCGGGGGATACGCAGACGCAACCGCTTGTAAAACCGCCAACTCCGAAGTCACGCAAATGAGTGATCGCTGGTTGCTCTCCGATTCCGCTTACTACAATGTTTGCGGGTACCACTGAAAGAATTTCACTTAAATAGGGATCGACGCTCTGGTTTTCGCGAACCACCGCATACTTGATCCAGCTTACAAGTCCATCGCGGACCAAGGACTCAACAAGGGCAGGTGCAAGCCACCGATCATGTTTCAAATACAAAACGATCGGTTTGCCATATTGCTCTACAAAATGCCGAACTCCCGTCGCGATCCCGGCTTCATCCGCGAGTTCTTTTTGTGGCAAAATCATGACTGTGGGGAAATCATAATCTTTCAAGATCTCCGCTTGGTCCATCATGATCCCATAGGTTGGACCAACCGATGGAATGATCCACGTGTTCGGTGCCGCGGCATCGGATAGGATTGAGAGCACGTCGGCATACTCCGTAAGTCGCATGTGGTAAAACACGGCATTGCCTCCATAAAGCAATGTCGTTACTCCGCCAGCCTCAATCGCTCGAATGATTTTGGTATTCTCAGCCACTGAAATCCGGCGGTGCGAATCGCGTGCGAGTGGCGGAACTGCAATCACACTGGCTGCGAGCAAATTAGGAGGTACATCAGATGTCAACATTAGAAAATATCCGGTTCTCGGTTCGATGAATGGCCATGTAGGAAGTCAAAATCACAGCCCTCGTGGGCTTGAGTCACGTGGCCTGCAAAAACACGATGATACCCTCTCGTCCATGTCGTGGTAGGCGGCACCCAGTTTTCCCGTCGCTTGCTCAATGTCGCCTCGTCGACTAAAAGCTTCAAACATCTATTTGCGACATCCAATTCGATCAAATCGCCGTTTTCAACAAATGCTAGTGGTCCACCCACATGGGATTCCGGCGAAATATGAAGTACACAAGTACCGTAACTAGTTCCGCTCATACGCGCGTCCGAAATTCGAACCATGTCTCGAACTCCTTGCTTGAGCAGTTTTTCAGGAATCGGTAGCATTCCCCACTCGGGAAATCCAGGAGCTCCGATTGGACCGGAACTACGAAGCACGATTACGGTATCGGCTGTTACGTCAAGATTGGGATCGTTGATCGATTTCTTTAGCTCGGAATAGTTGTCGAAAACCAACGCTGGCCCTACGTGTTTTTGTAAACGTGGCTCCGCCGCGACGGTCTTGATCACGCATCCGTTCGGCGCCAAATTCCCACGAAGCACGCAAGTTCCGCCCGTTGGCCATAAAGGATTGTCTCGCGTTCGAATCACCGAGTTGTCTATTACCTCAGCGCATTGAATCTGTTCGCCCAACGTCATGCCGTTGATCGTCTTCGTTTCCAGTCGCAACAAGTCGCGCATTCTAGAAAGCAAACCCGGCAATCCGCCAGCGTCGTAAAAATCCTCCATGAGGTACTTTCCGCTTGGACGAATATCTGCCAACACGGGAACTATTTTCGACATGGCGTCGTAGTCATCCAGCGTCAGTTTGATGTCGGCTCGTCCGGCCATCGCAATCATATGCACGATTGCATTGGTCGAGCCGCTAATAGACAATTGAGTGGCCATTGCGTTCTCGAAACTGGCCCGCGTTAACAAACTGCGAGGTGTTGTATTCTCCCAAGCAATTTCAACGGCTCGTCGGCCTGTTGCTACGGCCAGTCGACTATGCTCTGCCACCACTGCTGGAATGCTTGCCGCATTGGGCAATGTCAAACCAAGCGATTCGGCGATGCAAGCCATAGTCGAAGCGGTTCCCATCGTCATACACGTACCTGCCGAACGGGCAATGCAATTCTCTACCCCCTTCCAATCGCTTTCACAAAGATTTCCAGCACAACGTTCGGCCCAAAACTTCCAGGCGTCGGTACCGCTACCGAGCGTCTGATCCTTCCAACGGGCCTTGAGCATGGGGCCAGCAGGAAAAAAAATCGATGGAATGTCTGCTGAGATAGCCCCCATAATGAGCGCGGGAACTGTCTTGTCGCAACCACCCATGAGTACTGCCGAGTCGATTGGATGACAACGTAATACCTCCTCTGTTTCCATTGCCAACAGATTCCGATACAGCATCGTCGTCGGCTTCATCAGCATCTCACCCAGACTCATCACTGGAACTTCAACGGGGAAGCCTCCTGCCTGCAGCACTCCTCGCTTGACTTCATCCACTCGTTGCTTGAAATGGGAATGGCAAGTGTTAAGGTCGCTCCAAGTATTGAGCAAGGCAACGATCGGTTTGCCTTGATAGTCTGCGTCGTCAAGTCCCATTCCCTTGAGACGCGAACGATGGCCAAAGCTGCGAAGGTCATCTGGACCAAACCACCGATTGGAACGAAGCTTGTTTGGATCTCTTGTTCCGCTCACATTTTTTTCATCATTCATTTTGTGAACCGGTTTGCGCTAGTGCCCAAATCCGGAAGTCCGTTCTCGTTTTCTTGTTTTGAGCCTCAATGCGCTAGCATGAGGGCCGGATTTGCAAACGATTACTAGCCTTCTAGCCCACACGCTAGCGCGTTGTGGCTCAAAGTAAGTGCCATTTGGCTAACGCCCGTCTGCAAATGAATAATCCGCTAGTGCGTTATGCCCAGTAGTCTATCAAACTAAGTCGCTATCGAACAGTGTTTGTTTGCTCTCGTTGAATCTCTAAGTGTTTTCGCCAATGAACGTTGTCCATTGCAGGATAGTCGGTTCGAAAATGTACGCCTCTAGATTCTGTCCGAGCCAGTGCAGCGGTTGCCATCTGAAGACTGACGGTCAATATGTTTTGCAATTCCCAGGCGTCTACGCTTGTCAAGTCCTGGGCCAATACATAGCTACAATACTGCTGTATCGCCTGTACGGCATCCGCCAGCCGATTCTCATGGCGTTGAACCCCAACGTTGCGCCACATCAGGGCGCGGACCGCATTTCGAATATCTGCCAAGTCGATCGGATTACTTGCGGCTCCCTTTGCCGGACTTTCCACCGGCAAAACTCGCAACTCATGATCGGCGTTATCAAGTGCCGCCTGCGATGCGTTTTTACCCGCTATAGCACCATAGACTAGGCCTTCAAGCAGGCTGTTCGAAGCCAAGCGGTTTGCGCCATGCAACCCTGTACTGGTCACTTCACCTGCCGCCCAAAGTCCGGGCAGAGTCGTTTGTGCGTTGCCATCCACTTCGCAGCCCCCGATCATATAGTGAGCACCTGGGCGAACCGGAATCGAGTCAGTAGCTATATCCAGCCCGAAGCCTGAGCAAACTTTTGCGATGCCTGGAAACCTCGCCCGAACATGCTCTGCATCAAGATGCTTCATCGTCAAATAAACGCAGGGTGCACGGGTCTTTTCCATTTGATTGACGATGGCTTTGCTTACCACGTCTCTCGGTGCTAACTCCAAACGCGGATCATAGTCTCCCATGAACCTATAGCCAGTAGCGTCGATCAAATACGCACCTTCCCCTCGCACGGCTTCGGTAATGAGTGTTCGTGAACTGCCTGCAATATAAAGTACAGTAGGATGGAATTGCATAAACTCCATGTCGCGCATCACGGCTCCAGCGCGAAACGCAATCGCGTGCCCATCGCCGGTCGCGACGCGAGGGTTTGTCGACTCGCGAAATACCTGGCCGCAGCCACCGGTGCACAGAATAGTTTCTTTGGCCCAAATCAAATGCGGTTTCCCGCCTCGAACCGAGGCTACAGCCCCGCGACAGCGTCCCTCACTCGTCAAGAGGTCTATTGTAAAGGTTTCTTCGCAAATCTCAGAGTGTGGACGTTCTCGCGTATGTGCGATCATCGCTCGCATGATCTCTTTGCCTGTTGCATCTCCCAACGCATGGATGATACGTTGATGAGAATGGCCACCCTCGCGCCCAAGAACGAGCTGTCCCTCTCGTTGATCAAACCGCGTCCCCCATTTGATCAATTCGGCAACCCGATCCGGAGCCTCCCGAACGACCAAATCGACAACTTGAGGGTCGCACAAGTCGACTCCTGCCACCAACGTGTCTTGCACATGATTGTCAAAGCGATCTTCTGGATCCCAGACGCTCGCGATTCCTCCTTGTGCATAAGTGCTATTTGACTCTTCAAGCTTGTCCTTAGTGAGAATCAAAGTTCGCAAAGAAGGATCCATTTCGTGAGCAGCTCGCAAACCAGCTAGCCCACCTCCGATAATCAGAACATCGGTAAAAAAGTGCCCGCAGCGTTTGGGCTCAATCGGTACCAGGTACCGAGGCGTGAGCTGTGACCAAGGCTGAGTTAAGATTCGATTCGGTATAGTTGCCTTGGTTGATTCTGTGATCGACATGATTTTGCTCTTCATGATTTCGCTTCAAATCCTCTGCAGACAGCGCAAGCTTGATTTCTATGGATCTTGCGGCGTGAAAAAGTCATTGTCGCTAGATCAATCATCAACATGGTACCGGCCAACGGTTCACCCACTCCCGTGACCAACTTGATTACCTCCATGGCTGCCATACATCCAACGGTTCCGGAAACCGCCCCAAAGACGGGAAACTCTCGGCGCCACGCTGTTGGTGCAATCGGTGACAAACATGCGAGGCAGGGCGTTTTGCCGGGCAAAATCGTAGTTAAACTACCCTCAAACTCGTACATCGCGCATTCCACCATGGGCTTGCCTTGAGTGACTATGGCACGATTCATTGCAAAACGCTCTTCGAACAGGGGTGCGCAGTCTACGACAATGTTTGCTTTGCGTACGAAATCTTGTACATTCAATTCGTTAATATTTTCATCGAAGATCTCAATGGTCAGTCGCGGGTTGAGGGCCTGTAGTCTAGATTTGGCGGTTTTGATCCGCGATTGTCCGATCCGATCGTAGCTCATGAGCAATTGGCGATTCAAATCGCTGTGCTTGATGTTGCCTTCATGTGCTAAAATGATCGTACCAATACCAGCCGCGGCAAGCTGATACGCAACCGTTCCTCCAACCCCGCCAACGCGAGAAATTAACACACTGGCTGCCTTAAGCTTGCGCTGACCTAGCTCGCCGATCCCATCAGCCCACATCTGCCACTCGTAAATCGAACGGTCCAACTCATCTAAAGTCGGTAGTCCGTGCTCATGATCGCGACCTTGAATACTTTCTGACATTGCTAGCCGCCCGAAATCAAGGTAGTGAAAGTCAATTCAATTCCTTCTCGCAATACAATCGGTTGATCCTTGGCAACAAGATCGTCATCCAAGAACACCAGTATTGACGGACGAAGCGACTGCTGATCGTCTAAGAGAGTAGATCGCAGTTGTTCCGTTCCCACCGCTGCGACCCGGCGAACAATTTGCTCCAGCGACGCTGCGGAGTCTACATCGACAGAAATCGTATTGCAACCTGCCAATCGTCGCACTTGTGAGTCAAATCGAACATGGACCAACACTAGGCTGTACCTCCGCATGAGAATGGACTTCGGTCACTGAAGTTGCACCAACGATATCAACTTTGCCATCCACCAGTCGAAACAGTTTGTCCGCCAATATGGCTGGATCGCGACGTTGTTTCCACCTTCAAAATGGACGATGTCTACTTTGTCACGATTTGGAATGAAGTCGGAAAGGTATGCAATGGCTACATCGACATGACCAGTAAGCACATCTGGAACCAGTAATGCAGAGGAAACATATCGAGCAAGTTGCAGCGCCTCGGTAGGCCGCTTGCGACATTCGGCATGAAGCCGGGGGCATGGTGTCACTAACATGAAAGTACTCCGCTCCGCATCTGCACCACTCGGTCAGCCAATTGCGCGGCACGTGAATCGTGGGTTACCAACAAGACCGCCCCACCGTTCTTAGCAAAGCGCCGAAGCTCTACCATCACGATTTGAGCATTGGATTCGTCCAGGCTTCCGCTCGGCTCATCAGCAAGCAAGAGCTTAGGATCATTCAGCAACGCTCTCGCAATGCAGCAGCGTTGGCGTTCACCCATGCTCAATTGCGATGGATAGTGACGGCTACGGCTCGCTAAGCTAAACTGCTCCAACAACTGTTCCACCTTAGAATTCGAGGCTCGATTCGAGGCTGGAAGACCAAGCGAAGCCGCTTGAACGTTTTCCAATACGTTCAAATATGGGACAAGATGGAACTGCTGAAAAACAAAGCCGATATGCTTGGCGCGAAATGTTGCCCGCACATTTGCAGTCATTGCGTACGGCGTCTCACCCAAAATGGAAACGACTCCCGAGTCCGGCGCAAGCATGGTACCTGCAGTCAATAGCAGTGTCGACTTGCCGCTCCCGCTGGGGCCTTGAACCGCAACAAAATCTCCTTTGTTCAAGGATAGCGAAACATCGCTTAGCGCTTGAACTTTTGTTGAACTTGTTGAGTAGACTTTGTTCAGTCTCTCCAGACTCAGCAGCATCAACTATTCCCCTTGCAGTACGATAGCGGCATCCTGCCGGATCGCTTGGAAAGCAGCCAGCCAACTTGCTACGACCGTCAAGAGAATCATCAAAATCGGAATCCAGATTGCAGTCCCTGTCAGCGAAGCTGCGTTCCAAATCTCTATCACGGAAACGGATGGATGCATTCCCATGATTCTGACGATAATAATTCCAGTACCAACTATCACTCCAATAAATCCACCTAATGAGCCTACCAGCACTGCCTTGCCCAGAAACGCACTTAGGATACTGGTAGAACCAAGCCCGAGAGCACGCATCAATCCGATTTCGGATTTACGCTGTCGGAAGTTATGAAACGCGAGAGCGGCTAGGATGCAGCACGTTAACACGATGACAGTTGGTTCAACGACACTGTTCAGAGCCTGTTGCTGTTTCAATATCGCCATTCGCTGGTTTCTATCTCGATCTAGAGTTGCTAACCCTTCTGTTTTGGCCATCGCCAAGGCTTCTTCTGCCGCTCGTTTGGATTCCGAGCGTGCTTCGGCCCTGGTCAGCGCTTGGCTGTAGCGTTCAATGACTTGGGTACCTGGTAAGATCTCAGCAATTTCTCGACGGATGTCTGAGATGCGGTCACCAGAACACTCGCATTCCAATGCAAGAATCGCGTGGATAAGATTTTGCATTCCTAACAACTCCTGGGCTGTCGCCAGATCAATCCAAAGGGACATATCATCGATGGAGCCTCGTTCGGGTTGAATCTTAGAGATTGTAAATTCCCGTCCAAGGAGCGTTACTTTTTGGCCCAACTCAAGCTTGAGTGACTGTTGTATGGTTGCACCCACAACCATTTGGCCAGGAGCCACAGCGTCCAACATGGGCTGCTTTAATGCTCGATGCATGATGGGAATTTCACCGCGAGTGCCGTTGATGACTACGTCAAGTTCTTGCTCCGTCCAACGAACTCGTTTCGTAACGCTTGGCAGGAGATGATTGACAGTGACAATGTTCGAATTGGAAAGTTTTTCGGCATAGCTGTAGGGCATTGTCGCTGTTATGCTTCCATCCAAATGCAACTTAGCCATATCGACCTCCTTGGGCAAAATCAAGATATTGAACCCGAGAGTCAACATTTGTTTGCGGACAGTATCTTGCAGTTTGGCTCCAGCACTTGCTACTAGCACTTCGTGCTCATGGATCGATTTCTCGGTCTCTTCCTGTTTCTGCGATAAAAATCTCTCCGTCATCCGTTGCTCGACGCGCAGCAACGCTTCGGAACCAAAGATCATGGCGGCCGCAGCGGCGACGGAAAATGTCGCCAAAAGGAAACTCCATTTGCGAAACTGAATCTCGCGAATGACGAGTCCGAACAAGGTTAACTGACTGGCTTCGGCGTTTGGCATGTTTTCCTTTGCGAACCTATGTTTTTGGACTAAACAAGAATACCCAACCCATCGTGATGGAACCAACAATGGCGGCCAAAGCGGCTAACGTGTAAAACGTAAAGGATTGATTTGTAATCAATTCTGTTTTGGAATTCACGCCGTGTACAGGTGTGTCGGTACTCGTAGTTGTTTGACCTTGATCGGCAACCGATTCAACTGGAACCACCGATTGCACCGATTCGTTGTTTACGCTTTCAGAATGGGTCTGAAAGTTTTTGTCAATGGTGACAGCCGCAAAGCCTTCATTTTCAGGTTTCTGTGACGAAACTGAAGCCACCGCCTGCCGTTGATTCGCAAACGCACCCAAACCAGTCAGCGGTAGATCGTCTGCCTTCTTAGGTTCTGTGATCTGGATATGTTCGTCCCAATCGAAAGCAACCAACATATCCACTCCGGGGTTGTCCGCTTTGACCGTACACTGGCAAGCACCGGCCAAAAACCGACTGGCTTCTTCGATCGTCGAGGTAGCGATTCCCTCGCCCAACAAAGCGTATAAGACTCGTCCTCGGCCGAAAACGGGAAATGCCATAGGCGATCCCTTGTCATATTCCTCACGAAGATCGGATTCCGTTGACAGCAACATGGAGACAAAAGCCGCTTCAGACGAATCCGTTCGAGAAATTCGATGGGCTGCAAAGTGAATTTTGAGCTCATCGGGATTTTTCGACAGGTCCTTTAAGTCAGCTGCTTCGATTTCCGGCAGCTTAATCGTTTTTTCAAGCCTGCGTAACTCCGATTCGAGCTTAGCAAATTTCGCGTCATCGACTGCTGGATCGCCAGAATCGAGAAAAACCCAAGAGACCGAATCTCTGCCGACGAGCCCTTGGCACACCCGCTTTCTAACAGGGCTGATTAGCAATTTCTCGACGGTTTTTTTGGTAAAAGGTGCGTCCCAAATCACTTGCGGGGAACCACCCATTTTCTTGGATGATTCCACAACCAGCCAAGCAGAATCACGTTTTGCATACAACTGAATAACCGCTTTGAATTCATCCGGTGTTGCGTTTTGCCCGTCGCTCACTTTCAACCGGATGTTCGCGTTCTTGCCCAATTCTTCAAGTTCTTTAATCAACTTGATTTGGCCTTCGTCCAATTTGGACGATGAAATGATGTGGACAATGAACGGTTCGGGCATCCAATGTTCTAACGCATATCGAAACACGGGTATCGAACAACTAAGGGCAATGGATGCAATACTCACCAAGATTACAAAAGTGTAAAAGGCTCGCCTTACCGACGAAAGAGCGGAGTTGATTCCAATTAAGGCGTTGCCTAGACGGTAGCCTAGACCGTAGCGTAGCTCTTTCGGTACAAAAAAATCTACGTCGCGATTTGATTCGAAACTGTCTGATTGTTTTTTTTTCTTCATTCGGATTGGTTACTCATCAAGTTTTGTAAGTTCCACGCCAGACAAAATTGGGAGGCCCTCTATCGGCTTGAAGCTTAGATCAAGAACATCACCGAGCATTACGCTGTCCATCGTTCGAACGAGCTCTTTTTCCATGGATGGATCGAGTTTAACCTCAGTCGAACTTTGATTGCCATTCGCGGACACGGAAAAATGACGGGTTGAACCTCCGACACTCTTTGGCAGTCCAAAGAACAATTTTACTCGATATGGGCTGAGAGCAACGAGGGGATCGGGCTCAATCCTCATTTCGTCAGTATCCACAAACAGCTGTGCAGCTGCCTCCTTGCCACCAAAAGCGGTCGCAACTCGTTTGCCTTTGCCGCTAATAAGTATCGCAACAGCATTGCCCGGCTTCCAGTCCGGATGCTTGATGACTTCCTTGATTAACGGTGCAATATTCGGGGTTCGTTGCAATTCCGCACGTTCATCCGCTTTCGTCCAAGCCGCTGGTTTCCAAATCACGCTTTGCGATGACTTAACCCGCGATGAAATGTTTATTTTGGTTTGCTCAAACGGCAATGCAGAACCGACCATCTCAGTATGAATCTCAAGCTCGGTTTCTTCGTCGTTTGCTGCATGTGCCGTAAACTGGATGTAGGCCGATCGGATCTCGCTCGAGGGAGCAAGGTTGATTTTGTCAAAGCGGAGCCCTACGATCTGTTTTGATGCGTCCATCACCATCTCAAGGACGCTGCTGGTCGTATTTGTTACTCCGTCCGCACCTTCTTCTGCATCATCGGTCGCTTCGCTGATCGGAATACCAGTCTTCAGTTTATAAGGACTCACCGGCTTCAACCAAACTCGCATCCCCGAAAGCCCCTGTACACCAGAGGCCGATAACCAAGGCATTTGAGCTCCGGTCATGGTTGCCGGATGGTCTTGGAAAGTGGTATAAGGACCAACGATTTCGATACCGAGACTTGGCGAATCACCGGCTACGACCGGGAATTCAATCCAAGATACTCCACGCGCGTCCCGTCGATCGCCTGGTGCTCCCAAATTAATCCCAAGTTGCACAACTCGATCGGTCTTTTGTTGTATCACCGCCGCGTTGTCGATAGACCAAGTCTCAAGTTCAGGCATATGCACCAATCCTATGGAGCTCTGATTCTGATAGGAGCAACTACATGTGCGGGTCATGTCCGGAGCATTCAAGATCCCATTGGCAGCGACCAGATTGGACGTGCAACCGGATCTAAATCCACCGAGATTGCCCGTCCCGCTCTCCGTAAGCAAATCGTAATAACCGGCTGACCCGGAACGAAAAGTCAACATGTTCTCACACGCGGAAATCGTATTGCATCCATACGCTCGCGTAATCTTCCAAGGTTGTAGTCGGCCAGATACAGGATTCTTTACCATCTTTTGCGAGCCATCTCGAAGATAGAATGCTCCCGCCGATTCCGTATAAGAATTTGCGTTCGAAATGATTAGGTCGTTATGCAAGATACATGGCCCAGAATAAGTGATCGAGGACTTGGACCAAACGACAGAACCGTCCGCCGCGTGATAAACCGTCATACCTTGTCCTACCTCGGCGGCCAATCGGTCGCTGCCGGCCGCCCCAGCCTGCAATAACATATCGTGGGCTTCTGAATATCCCAACCATGTGCCAAAAATACCTTCGTTGATCTCCCATGCCTTGCTCCCGGTCAACGCGTCCAGAGCGAGGATTCGATATGTCTTGGGCTGCTCGCGGCCTCGACGCTTGAGAAGATCTTCGACCGTTTTGGGGTTTCGGTCGAGAGCATAGATTTTGCCGTTGCCTGCCACGATTCCGTTATGCCAAAAACTATGCAAGGCATCGACCTGCCAGAGTTGTTCGCCCGTGTGGCGATTGAATCCTACGATCGACATGCTTGCAGCGCGATCCAGACTTTTTGTTCCAAACCCAGCTTTCGTCTTGACCAATTTGGCGTCATCCTCCTCGGTCTTGAGATCTAGCCGCGATCGGTACTTGGCAAAACCAACACCGCCAATCAAGACGTCCTTATAAATACCGATATATCCCCATTCTTGCGGACTATCTTTGTCCTTATGCGGCAACGCGATGTCGCGAACATGTTCGCCGGACGCGGTTTGCAATACTCGGCATACGTTCCCTTCCACGACGTATATCAAGTCTTCGGTTACTACGTAGTTCGTTCCACGTCCGTTGGCACCCGGTATATGCACTTGATTGTACGCTGGATCAAGAGGAGTATCCGCATAAGTTGAGTCGTAAAACACGTCGAACGTGCCGAGGTTATCAAACTTTCGATGCCACAGCACTCGCCCTGTGTAAACATCGCGAGCTGTAAGCGAATTCATGCCTTGGAGAATCAGACGACCACCGACCACTTGTTCGGGCGGCCCGTGCCCATGGCGCGGAAGAACATCGACATTGCTGTTCCCGCCAAACCACAATACTCCCAACGGCAATTTCACAAGACGATCATCCGACTTAATGGTGTTGGCAATATTGCCGTATTGATGCGTCCAATCCGATGAGCCTGGCAACGGGCCAACACGCTTAACGATGATACTATTGGGAGTCCGTTTAATTTCCGCTTGATCTAGTTGGATTGCGATAGCGCCCTTCTGAATCTTATCCAACTTTTCAGGTGATGCCAAAATCTGCAGAACGCCTCCATAAGGCCGCACCGAGTTATAGACTTGGCGAAAGCAATTTGAATCCGTAACAATGTCTTCGGACAGTTCCTCTCCCACGAAAATCATGTTGGCAATATAGGGAGGTGCTCGAAACGCAAGTGGCTTTGAAACTTGTGCCGCCCCGCGTGCTCCATACCAACCTGCCGCATCCCAACTGCGTCTTAGTTTGTCAATTCGGTTCTGGTCCTCGTCGACGACGATCATTTGCTCAAACGAAGAACTATTGACGATCGCATCGAGAACGCTCGTATCGCGAGCTCCAAACCATATGGCATAGCCAGAGGGGTCGCCATGTGAGAGTAACTCTTTTGCCTTGGCATGCGCAGTTCCGCCAGCATCTCCAGATTCTGGGCTGATAGCATTGGCCACGGGTTTTGAATTCGGGCTCGAGACTCTTCTATTATCGGAATCAGGATCTGCGACCCCCAAGACATAAATGTTTCCCTCTAATGAAACGGCGACCAACTTTCCATTTCCAGCAATGAGGCGTTCGATCTGTTCATCGATTGGAATTGACCAAAGAGTCTCCGCTACAGCAACTTGACTCGGCAAACGAATGGCGGTTAGCAAACTTTTTTTCTCGGCAGAACCTGATTGCGGTCCAGCTGCATAAAGGACTCCGCCAGCCATGATGAGATCTCCACGGCCATCACCAGGCGTATCCCACAATTTAGTGCCGTCTTGTTTCCATGCACAGATTTTTGCAACGCCCTTTTCCAATTCGGCGGAATAAAGCACATCCCCTGCGAGCACTGGCTCGTTTGGCATGAACGCGGTCTTCACGCCGTTACCGAGCGAAAACTGGCGAGTCCCTTTGAACCGTGTGTGTACGTAAAAAAATTCATCGTTCGCTGTCACAAACGAACCACCGGTCCCTTTACTACCAGCGTTAAGTTCGAAATAAAGTTGCTTGCCGGTATGGCGATCGAAGACGGCTGGGACGGATCTTCCCCCAGGGACAATCAGAGTATCCTTGGTTGCAATTAACGCTCCCTGTGGACCAACGCCGGCGAACGAAGGAGCGCTGTGGGGTTGTTTGATGTACTGAGAGCCAGTCTCGTCATTAATCCAAGTGACTTCGCCCGTTTTCTTGTCGATGGAATAAATGAATGTACCCATGAACGGCCAGATGCTTGACGCAAAGTAAACTTGGTCACCGTAAATGACGGGTCCACCTCGAGCTGGCCAAGCGGAAATCAAGCGACGATTTCCAATCGCAAGGTGATCGAGCGGAGCACCTCGAAACCGCCAATTCAAAGTTCCCTTTGCAGCGTCGAGCGAATAGAGACAACCATCATCACTCGAGAAATACACAGCCCCATCAGCTGCCGCCAATGGCAGTCGCACTGGCCCATCTGCAAAATAACTCCAGATGACTTTTCCCGAGTTGAGATCGTATGAGACAACTTTGTCAGAATCGTTGAACCCGACAAATAGCTGGTTTCCTAAAATGATCGGTTCCAAAACACGATCGAATGCCATGACGTCCGCATTGAGTGGATCTTCCCAAGTTTGCTTTCTTGGAGTCCCCTTGATGACATGCTCGATTTGAAGCGATTGTCCTAGCGACTCCGCAGAAGATCCACTTCTCATGGAATCCCCTCGCCACATGGGCCAATCAGCGGCAAGTGGTTTTCCGCTCATCAAGCCTAATGTGAGCACAGTGCATAGCTGAACGGCTCGGAAGCAATTTCTTTCGAACTTTTGGTCGATCGGCCTCATTTTTAACTGTCACTAAACTAAAGTGGATTTCAACTTGTCAATTCCGGCGCCGACCAAAACTGGTTTGGAAGACTCAATTCCCATTGTAGTCATATTGCTTTTCCTGTGGTGTAAGCGAAAATACGACACTTCTCGCTGATCGCCACCGACTAGTTCCAGGGCTCAGCCGGCTCTGCCTTGGAACCCACTGACTTGCAGGCAGAGCCTGGGCTGTGCGACAAATAGCAGCTACGACATTTTTTGAATAAATTTTCCTCTCCTGTTTTGTTCCAGCTTAAGCCAAAAGCGCTGACCGGAATTGTGTCGCAATCAGTCAATGATTTGTTCGCCGAAAGAAACGAAAAGAAACGAAGAAAAACGAAGAATTGAATCAGCATCTATTCGTGGTCTTTTCGTAGAAAAGCAATTCCTTTTTTCGGACTCTTTCGTTCTTTTCGGCAATTGCGATAATACACCTTTGGTTCACGAGACTTTTGTTCCTGGAAGCGACGTGTCTGCGCGGAATCAGGCTTTTACCCCGACAGGGGTTACAGATGCAACGATCGAAACGTACGGCCATTGAGAAGATTCTTTTCTACGTAGTCGAATGGCAGTTCCACTTTGCCCTTGGTTTCAGGTCGATGGACTTGGCAAACCTCAATCGCACGAATTGGTCATTGACCATCGTGACGTCGTAGTTCACGATTCCGGTGTAGGTAATCAGATTGCTCGAGGTATCGATCTGGATATCGTACTCGTACGAAGCCTTTTGGTCCTTCATCAAGTCGTACTGTAGAGTTTGCCCGAGGGAGCACTCCACATCGATTGTGAGGATCGCCAAAGCTCCAACAATGACAGGAAGAAATCGTTGCATAGGAACAATCCATGAATGACCATGAAAGAAGCGTTGTCGTTTTGCCTACGCCCCAAGCTAGAATCGTTTCCATGATAGTCGGAAGTGCGGTTTTAGCCAAGTTCTATGGCTAGACCCTACACGAACAGTTTGTTGATGGGTTGAAAGTCCACGTAACTGAAAGTCAATTCCAAAGTTTGCAGCCTGCGTTTTCAATTGATCTTCAATCCAAACCTTGCGATGGTCGAAGTTCTTTCCCGAGACGGGATCGAATCCAGAAAGAAAACAGCGACGTGTCACCCGCGCCCTAAGATCAAATCACGAATTTTTTCGACACTTTCGGCAGAGGTCCTCTGCGCGGATATCGATCCGCTCTCTAGAGTCAAACGGCTTTCTTCGGTGCCATCAGACAGTATGATGGTCGTGTACGGCCGCAATAGCCTGGAATTTTCTAACAGAGTCACCATGAATAAAAAGTTGCTAATCGTGTTTTTCGCGATGCTTTCGATAGGCATCGTGTTCCTGCTAATCGGGAAAGTGCGTGCGCAGGCGATTCCGCCTGGTCATATCGAGTTGAAAATTCCGATGGGCGATCTTGAACGCCGATGCCTTGTTCATTTGCCGCCGGGGCATGACAAAACTACGCCGGTCCCTTTAGTTATTATGCTGCACGGAATGGGTGGCACAGGAGCCAACGCGATGCGCGAGACCAGCTGGTCAACGAAAGCAGATTCGGAAGGGTTTATCGTGGTCTATCCTGAAGCTACACGACCAAACGAGGATAGGCCGCCCAGTCTGCGCAACAACGCACAGTCCTGGAATGACGGTTCAGGCCGTTTTAATTCCGCCGAACGAAACATCGATGACGTGGCTTTCATTCTAGAGCAGCTGGCTCCCACCCAGGCGCTTTCGCTTTGTTATCTAGCCGGGACCGCCGATACTCTGAATCCACTCGACGGCGGCTTTCCTAAACTGGCCCTTGGCGGCAAAGATCAGGGTGGTCAGCCGAAACCGCCGGTTGCTGCAACTATTGAAAAGTGGGCGAAGGCAGTCGGATGCTCTGAAGCTGTGACTGAAGATGCGATAGAAAACGGTGTGCGTACGCACCGGTATGGTCCCGGTCGTGAAAGCGCTGAAGTCGTGTTCATCACGATTGAAGGCCTCGGCCACCATTGGGCCGGAGGTGTTAGCCAGGCACCCGAGTTTTTAGTTGGAAAAAACTCAAAGAAGCTCAAGGCGACTGACGCCATTTGGAATTTTTTCAAACTGCATCTATTCAAGATGAAGTTAAACCCGAAATGAAGGCAAAGCGTTTCCTCATATTCAGATCCGTCGGTACGATCTGCGCGATCGTGTTCGTGATTGTTTCTATCGCCGGCTTGCATGCGCTGGCTGCGGCCCAACTTGCCGCTGCATATCCGATGGAGAATCTGCAAGTAGGCGAGCTCAAACGCGAATACCTGTTGCATGTGCCAGCTGATCTTCCCGTTGGTCAGCCCGTGCCTTTGGTCTTCATCTACCACGGTGGCAGCGGGGTCGCCGCGGGCATGGTGAAACTCTCGCAATTTAATCCGATCGCAGATCGACAGAAGTTCATCGTGGTTTATCCGCAAGGAATCGGCAAGGGTTGGAACGACGGTCGAATCACTCAGGTCACTCAAGCACATCGAGAGAAAGTGGACGACCTTGCCTTCTTCGATGCATTGCTTACTCATTTGTCAAGCCAGCACAGCGTTGACCCGAAGCGAGTCTTTGCCACGGGCATTTCCAATGGCGGTATCTTCTCCCACTATCTTGCGGCGAACCGTTCCGAAAAGATTGCCGCGATCGCGCCCATAGTCGGCGGTATTGCCGAACCCTTTGATAAACGCTTTAAACCAGATCAACAGGTATCGGTGCTCATAATCCAGGGCAGTGCTGACAGACTC
Source organism: Pirellula sp. (assembly GCA_043744075.1). Lineage (GTDB taxonomy): Bacteria > Planctomycetota > Planctomycetia > Pirellulales > Pirellulaceae > JBKCUI01. Next base: position 17,047 of record JAYTVL010000533.1, read on the forward strand.
GTGCCCTACACGGGTGGCAAGATCTCAGGTGGCGACGGCAAGGATCGGGGTAGTGTGATCGCCACCGACGAGGCCGTGAAGCTCTGGGTTCGTGCCAACGGTTGTCAGCCGGATGCGGAAAAGCGAGCACTGCCCGACCTCGATCCGAAGGACGGCTGCAGCACCGAAGCAACCATTTGGAAAGGTGGTCGCGATGGAAGTGAAGTATGGCTTTATCGTATTGAAGGTGGCGGGCATACTTGGCCAAGTGGTCCACAATACTTACCGCAATTCGTGATCGGCAAGGTGACCCGCGACTTTGATTCTAGCAGCATTTGGGAATTTCTTAGCAGTCACCCTAAACCATGAACCCGACAGTCAAGCCGAACGTCTCCGCAATTCGAGCGATTGTATAAGGCGAGCGGCAGGCTGAAAACTACCGTAGCACGACGCGCAAACAAGTGAAAACATGCAACAAATCACTAGCTTGCGCGTCGTGCTACGTAAACCCCGTTCCGCCCCTCGCCTAACACAAGGAAATCAACTTGCAATGAAGACCGACGATATGAAATGGCACGGAAGCAGACGAACATGTATCCTACCAGCCAATCGCAGTGTTTGTGTGGCCCGTTGCCGGCAACTAAGTGCTAAGAGCACCGCGTGTGTTTGGTTAGCCCTTTTCGCGTGGGTATTCGGCGTTAGCATCGCAATGGCCCAGGCAGTTTTTGCTACGGTCGTCCCCACAGTGCTGACGGTTGAAGACTTGTATTCGGAACGACAGCAGGATGTTGTTTATGGACGCAAGGACGGAATGGCGTTGACCATGGACGTCTTTGTCCCTCGTGCGAAAACAAATGGGGCGGGGGTTGTCATGATCGTCAGTGGTGGATGGGCGTCGTCTCATAGCGCTATCAACATCAAGTTCGCTGAACACTATCTTCGTCGGGGTTATACCGTGTTTGCAGTTGTCCACAGTTCACAACCGCGATACTTCATCCCAGAGATCATCCCGGATATTCATCGCGCGGTCCGATTCATCCGACATAACGCTCCGCGATGGCAAGTGGATCCGATGCGATTGGGAGCAACAGGGGCGAGTGCAGGGGGCCATCTTTCGTTGATATTGGGGACACAAGGCGCCGATGGACCTGCGGATGCTAAGGACCCAGTCGATCGTGAGACCAGCAAAGTTCAAGCGGTAGCATGCTTCTTTCCACCGACTGATTTCAACAATTACGTTAAGCCAGATAAGAATGCATTGGATGAGAGTGTTCTCAAGAACTTTAGGAAATCGATTGGACCGATACCGGAATCCGAGATCGAACGCGATGAACTTGGGCGAAAGATCTCACCCATCTATTCGGTCACTAGCTCTTCCGCTCCCACGTTAATCATTCACGGCAACAAAGATCAGCACGTGCTCGTCCATCAAGCGACCCGCTTTGTCGATACAGCAATCAAAGCGGGTGCCGTGGCCAAGCTCATAGTCAAAGAGGGCAAGCCGCACGGCTGGCCAGAGATGTCCGAAGACGTCGAGGTGTTTGCAGATTGGTTCGACCTGCATCTTTGAGTTTTAGCAATTACGGAAAATCATTCATGAATAATCGGCTCACTAAAGTACGACTTCCCAAGTTCCTGGCTATTTATTTTTCTATTCTGATAGTCGGAAGTGCGGTTTTAGCCAAGTTCTGCGGTCACGACGAAAAGCCCAACGAAAAACGTTAGCCTCCGGATGTGGCGTAGTGGACAACCGTGGGCTAACGCCCAATGGCAATCACTTTGAGCCGCAACGCGCTAGCGTGCGGGCTGGAAAGCTAGGCATCACCTGCAAATCCGGCCCTCATGCTAGCGCATTGAGGCTCAAAATTTACAAAGTGAGAGCTATTGGGCTAACGCCCTTCGGCTAATAAGTAATCCGGCCGAAGCCACATCATTACGCGAACAGTTCGTTGATGGGTTGAAAGTCCACGTAACTCGTACCTGACGCGGTTTCCACAAAATGAAACGCACGTCCAGACGGAGTTTCTTCGACCTTTTTCGTCCAGTCGATCCCCATTGCAGAATAGATGGTGCATGCGACATCCTCCATGTAAATCGGTCTGCCCGGAGACCATCCAAAATCAGTGATCGTTCCGCCTATTGCGTCCGTCTTGCCAATGACACCACCGCGCACCACGCCTCCGCCAACAAACATTCCACTATGCGCATGGATATAGTGCTCGCGACCGGCCCGAGTCGCGCTGATTTCGCCTGGCGTCCTTCCAAATTCACTCATGCAAACGATGAGCGTCTCATCTAGCAATGACTTGGTACGATCGCGACTCCCAGGCAAAGCAGCCAAATCGAGAACAAGCGACGAAAAGGACTTGTCCAATTCGCTCATGAGAACGGGATGGTTGCGCGAGCCTGGTTTGTAAATGTCGCTATGATGGTCCCAACCGCCGTGACTAGCCAGGATAAATCGTGTACCTGCGTCGGCTCGCAGTAAGTTTCTCGCAAGCGCCAGCGAGGTGCCGATCGAGCTTTGGCCGTATCTCGTTTTATCGTCCTCGGTAATTGAAAAAATATCTGGGACGCGAGGATCGTTCATAATATTCCACGCCCCTCGATAATATTCATTGAAGTCAACGAAACTACGATCGAGGCCGGGTTGGCTTTGTCGAAGACTTTGATCCAAAGATTGAAGCCGCGACCAGCGTCGTTGAAAGGTTGATGCCATCTCTTTGCGAGGCGCGAGATCGGGCGGTCCCTTGTCGATTGACAGATTCAGCGGCCCAAATTCGGCGGAAAGATAACCGTTGTTGATAAGCCCAGCTTGGTTGCCGGACATATTCATGGAAACGTATGCCGGAAGCGAATCGGTCGATCGACGTTCGTTGGCCAACTCATGACAGACGACAGCTCCAATGGCAGGCACTTCTTTCGACAGTGCCGGGTTGAGCGGATGCCCTGTTTGTATGTAATACTGTGCACGACCGTGTACTGCATCCCAAGCTGCCATCGATCGAACGACACTCACTTTTTCCAAAACCTTGGGCAAATTTGGAAAGACGCCAACTGGCAACATCAAATCGTTCCCGCAAGCCTGGATATCAAAATAATTCGGAGTCCAAGGACCCTGCTTGGCGTCCAACGAATCCAACTGGCTCATACCACCTTCGAGGTTGATAAAGATCACTTGCCTTGCAGTGCCACGCGGCAGTTTATCATCGGATGCCGTGACTCGGGTGGTAGTCATCCAAGGCAGTGAACCACCGACAATGCTCAGCCCACCAAGCCGAAGCAGTTCGCGCCGCTTAAGATAAAAAGGGGATCTGTTGTCTGATGAATATCTCATAGCGTGTACCAAGGCGGGAAAAAAGACGAACTAATAATTGAATAGAAAGTCGAGCTTGTTCAACAAACTCCATTGAAGATCCTCGATACCAATCTGTCGATTTTCAGTTATCCAAGAGCTCGCGATCTGGCTTTCGCGTTCTGTAGGCTTACGCGACAAGGATCGCAAATACATAGCTTCGACAATATGGTCATCGGCCAATTCTGATTCGAGCATCTTCGATGAAAATCCGTGGCCTGTGGTAGACACGCGATTGGTTACGAACTTGCTATTCATCATCATCATGGCTTGTAGAATCGACCCGTTCTTGGCGGGATTTGCCCATTCGCGATTCGTTTGCCCAAACGTTCTTAGCAGTTGTTTCGCCTCACCGTCGTTGATATTTTCCGGAGTGGCTGCCTGAGTCCAATAGCGCATCGAAGACTGAGGAGTCCCGTAAAGCATGTGTTTTCGCGGATAGTTAGGAAAGACTCCTGTAGCTTCCACGATGGCATCGTGAAGCTCTTCGGAACTCAAAGTGCGCACATAGTGGCGGGCAAAATAAGGAGTGTAGGATGCTTGCCATTCTGATTCAAAGCGAGAGGAAAGCTGATACGCCGAGGACTGCGTCATGACGCGCATCAGAGCCCTAAGACTAAAATGATTGCCTGCAAAGTATTGTCCAAGGTCTTCAAGAAGTTGTGGATTGGTGGGTTGAACAGTCCATGGCGCTGGTGGCGGGTTCGCAGGGTCCTGTCGAGCGAGATCAAAGCCGTCGACAGGTTCAACAATTCCGAGTCCAAAGAACTCCTTCCAGAAAAGATTGGCCGTCGCTCTTGAAAACTGAGGATGCGAGGTCAGCATCTTTGCAAATTGTGGGCGCAGCGGACGATCGGGATTGGCACGCTCACCAGACAACATAAATGTAGGTTGAACCGGTTCTCCGTGCCGATGTAGTCGGACAGAACTTACTGAATTGGAATCGTAACCAGTACCGTCTTCCGAAATCGTAAATCGATCTTGAAATGGAACAATGCGAACCCGTGTTTTTCCAAAGAACGCCGCCATCGCCCAAAGTTCTTCGCGTTTCTTTTTAGAAAGCCCCAAATCGACTTTCTCCAAGAAACCAGCACCGCCATGACATGAGATGCATTGAAAATTAAGGCCAAGAAAGAATTTCGATGATTGGACAACAATCTCGTCCGAGGTATCCTCGTGCCGGTCGGAATACATCGTGTCACCTGGAATATGCCAACGGGCCAGATAGCCCGAGGGTGCGGCGTCGGGCATCCAAACCGAACTTGACGCAGTGGCGGTCAACAGTTCCGTTACTATTTGATTGTAGGGTTTGTCATCTCGAAGCGACTGACGAATCCACTTGTCCAAATTCTCGGTCGCGGGATTGCCGAGGCGATTGGCGCAGTTTCGAAACAAGTCACCATACCAGTAAGCCCATTTGTCGACCCATGCATCCGAAGCGAGTAGCCGGTCGATCTCTTGATCTCGCTTAGTTGTGTCTGGATCACTGACAAACGCTGCAATCTGATCAGGTGTCGGGATGCGGCCCGTCAAATCCAAATGAATGCGTCGCAGGAATGTATAGTCATCAGACAGGGCCGCGTGTGGAATGTTGTTCTTCTGCATTGCAGTAAATAAATGTTCGTCGATGAGATTTCGACGCTTGATCTCTTGGATGGCGTTGGCCAGTTTAGGCAGTTGATCAGCCACCGACGAAGTTCTATCGCTGACCTCAACGTCGGGGCGAGAACGTACGACTTTGTCAGGCGCATGCTCTGCGTCCTGAGGAAGAACCGGAACTTGCTTCTTCTGTTTGGCATTTTCTTGAGCGAAGACAGAAAGTGACGAGCCACAGAGGTTTACAAGTATGACGAGCGAAACTACGCGGAAAGCGAAGGAATCTTGTTTAGACACGAAGGAAAAATCCCTTGCGATGTGAATGACATTCATTTCGAGTTTCCCCTTTCCTTCTCGATCCATAGTGTTTCCATTTTACCATCTTTCGTAAGTAGTCGAATGGCTCGATTTCCGCGATCACAAAAATAAAGGCCGCCGTCTGGAGCAATAGCCATCTTAGCCGGAACAAACAGCGTTGACATCGATTCACTCTTGTCTGATGTTGCAGGCGTTGTGCCTGCCGAACTCGGCTTACTGGTGCCAGCCGCTGTACTCGGGTGACCGGTGCCAGCCACGGAAAAGACGACTCCGTGTACGACGGAACGGATGCGATGATTTCCGCTATCCGAAAAGTAAAGGAAATTGGTTGAGACAATTGCTAGGTCGAGAGCCGAGAAGATCTTTGCTTTGATTGCTATCTCGCCATCACCAGAAAAGCCCGCGCCGGCATCGTCTGAACCCTTTCCAATGCCGCAAACAGTCTCGATTATTCCGTCGGACGATACTCGTCGAATTCGACTGTTACCAGCATCGCTGATGTAAAAAGTGCGGCTGTCGTTGTCGAAGGCAACGGCCATGGGCAAGCTGAGCTGCGCCGACGTTGCAGGTCCGCCATCGCCGGACAATCCCGCTGTCGAACCACCCAAAGTCGTAATGACTCCATCGATTCCGATCCGCCGAACAACATGATTGTAGGTGTCAGCAATTAGCATGTTACCTAAGTGATCCAACGCAATCCCCTGCGGGTTGTTCAAACTGGCTAGCGTTGCAGGCCCACCATCGCCCGTTAGCTCAGACTTTCCGTTGCCAGCAACTGTCGTTATTATAAAGTTTCGCAAGTCAACTTTGCGGATTCGATGATTGTTGGAGTCCGCTATCAGCACAGCGTTATTGACTTGGTCCCGCTTCAAATCGTTGGGTGCGTTGAACGCAGCTTGAGTCACATGCTGGCCGTCACCGGCGTAGTTTGGTTGGCCGGTGCCACCCCAAACCGTCAATCGACCAGAAGCATCCAAATGGAAAATACGATGAGATTCAATATCCGAGATTAACAAACTGCCATCGCTCAGAGGGACAATTCCATTTGGTGCTAAAAGCGAAGGTGCTACGTCATCTGCGTTGACACAAGCACCTAGCGTCGAGATGACAAAAAAAGCAAGACATAGCCAACGTTGGAATATTGTCGGCCTGAGGACAGGCCGTCCTACGTGTGGAAATAGCCAACGTCTGATCACTCGCATATTCACCCCACCATACCAAGAAACTGGGCAGATCTCTATCTTAGTCGCTATCATCCACTGTCGTAACCATATCCCAAGCTGCGCAGCCAGGGCTTCCAGAGATAACGTCGTGTCTACTTTCGCGTGACTAATCGCAATACAAACGCATCATCGAAACCAGATGTTTGCGAAAGCGTTCGGAATTCGAGTTTTCGATCAAAGACGTAGCCGAATTCTATCGACGTCAGATCGCCATCGGCGTTTCTTCGTTCAAAGCCCAAAAGCAATTGCAAATCGCGGTAAGTCATCACATCATTGTCGTTGTTTGGAAACTCGATGTCCCAAGTGCCGCCACCTAGTCTACCCGCCAAGTAGATCTTGGACTGATTGTCGACCGAATAATCAATCCTTGGTCTCGGAAAGATGAGATCGAATCGAAAGTCAGGCATCGATCGTGGACGCCATGATACTCCGCCGACTGGCAGCAATTTGATATCGTCTCGGCTTAAGTAATCAACGCCGAAGACAACATCCAATTCAGGCTTGAAATGGAGCATGCCAACCGCATGTCCAGGAAATCGAACCCCGTCCCTAGCGCTATCTTCAAAATCGCTAAACACGCCGATGCTCGTTGCCAAGTCATAACTCATGAAGTCTTGAAAACGCCCCCTCCTTTGATATCCCAACGAGAAATCGTACAATCGCGGCGGAAGTGGAACCACGTTTGGGCCGGACAACAAATGTATATTGATTGCAGTAGTTATTCCCGATTTATAACCGCGTCCAACATAAGGTGACGTTCCAAACGAAAGCCATCCAAACTGATCCCCATCGCCGGGCAAATAGCTAATCGACTCTTCGTCGGACCTGTAATTAATGTACGGTTCGTGGGAAAAATAGGACAATCTTGGTAACTTCAGATCGGAATTGGGATCCGGATCGAATTTAGGTTCGGCGCCAATTTCGGTTTCAGGGATTTGAGAATCTCGATATTCGCGCAACGAACCGGGATCGCCAGCTTTTCCTTCAATGGAAACAAGCTTGCCAAAGCTTCGTATCTTTGGCAAATCTACTTGTTCCGCCAAATTGCTTGGACTGCCATAAACTCCGAAATTCTGCTGATCAAAAGGTGGTGCCTCTTGCGCCTTTGAAGTAAGGCAAAATGACAGTGCCATGGAAATTGCTAAAGCAAATCGACATTGCATCCAGGCAATTCCAATCCCATTCCCCTGCGACTTGTTTAACCCGCGAAGCGGCGGGCGGTTTATATTCCACATGGCGTCGATCATAAGTCGGGCTGAACCGGACGCTAGCGCGTTGCGGCTGATTAGCCGAAGGGCGCTAGCCCACGGTTTGCGGCCCATGTTGTGATCGATGAAGAATAGGAAGTTGCGAAGTGGCGCACACACTTGGCCGCTTTGCTAGTGTACAATTTCGAAAAATGCGAACGTGCTGATAACTTAGGAAAGTAACGAGGGTTTAAGAATGGCAAAGCAGAGTTCACAGAAATTCATCGCGAGGAATCGATCACCGCGTGTTCAGATCGAATACGACGTGGAAGTGTATGGCGCCCAGAAGACAATTCAGTTGCCATTTGTAATGGGGGTGCTTAGCGATTTATCGGGCAATCCTGCTGAAAAACTCCCTGGAGTCGGTGACCGCAAGTTCCTTGAGATCGACGTCGACAATTTCGATGAGCGACTCAAGTCGATGAAACCTCGTGTTGCATTCGCTGTGCCGAACACATTGACCGGTGACGGGAACTTAATGTGCGACGTTACTTTCGAGAGCATGGATGATTTCTCGCCGGCTGCCATCGCAAAGAAAGTGGAGCCGCTTCGCAAGTTGCTTGAGACCAGAACGCAGTTAGCGAATCTTATGACTTACATGGACGGTAAGGCTGGGGCAGAAGAGCTAGTCGGAAATATACTCAAGGATCCGGCACTATTGCGATCATTAGCGTCGACTCCCAACCCTGAAGCGGCTGCAAAGCCCGCGCCCCCTTCTGCGGTGGTTGCGCCCTCTGCCGCCCAAGCGCCCATTGCCGCTCCTCCAACTGCAGTTGCTCCTACTCCAGCAGCACCGCCTGCAACCTCGGGTGACAGTGCGGAAGACGACTTGGATGCTTTGCTCAACGATCTGTAGAATTCGTGGATGAGTATTGGGTTCAGATCGTATTTTTCATTCTAATCAAATTCAGTTTTTCGGGAACGTTTTCAAGGTAGGCAAGAAATGGAAAGACAATCACAAACGTCGCTAGGCGCAACCGAGTTTGCAGATGGCGACTTCTCTGCGTTATTGAAGAAGGAGTTTCGTCCGCAGTCGGATGACGCAAAAAATGCGATTGAGTCCGCTGTCAAAACGCTTGCGGAGCAGGTTCTGCTCGACTCGGATGTAGTTTCGAATGACACTTTGGCTTCGATCACAGCCATTATTGCGTCGCTCGACAAGAAGTTGACAGAGCAAATCAATCAGATCATCCACCATGCTGAATTCCAGCAGCTTGAGGGTGCATGGCGAGGATTGCACTACTTGGTCAACAACACCGAGACGGATGAGATGCTCAAGATTCGAGTTTTCAACATCTCCAAAGCGGATCTTGGGAAAACGGTCAAAAAGTTCAAGGGAACGGCCTGGGATCAAAGTCCGATCTTCAAGAAGATCTACGAAGAGGAGTATGGGCAATTCGGAGGTGAGCCCTACGGTTCGTTGGTTTGCGATTACCACTTTGATCATAGCCCGCCGGACGTCGCATTGCTGACAGAGATGGCTCAAGTCTGCGCTGCATCGCATACGCCATTGATTACGGGAGCGTCTCCTAGCTTGTTCCAGCTAGGAAGTTGGCAAGAGCTAAACGATCGTCGAGATTTGTCCAAAATCTTCGGTACGCCCGAATATGCAGCTTGGCGTTCCTTGAGAGAGTCCGATGACTCTCGTTACCTCGGTCTATGTTTGCCAAGGTATCTCGCAAGATTGCCCTACGGATCAAAAACCGATCCCGTAGAAGAGTTTGATTTTGAGGAATCGGTCGATGGAAGTGATCATTCGAAGTACTGCTGGGCCAATGCGGCTTATGCGATGGCGACCAATATTACTCGCTCGTTTAAGCAATACGGTTGGTGCACATCAATTCGAGGAATTGAATCGGGCGGTGCCGTTGAAGGATTGCCGACTCACACGTTCCCGACCGAAGACGGCGGCGTCGACATGAAGTGCCCAACAGAGATTGCTATCGGCGATCGACGTGAAGCCGAGTTGGCGAAAAATGGCTTTATGCCACTGATTCACAAAAAGAACAGCGATTTTGCGGCGTTTATTGGGGCTCAATCGTTGCAAAAGCCGGTTGAATATGATGATCCAGACGCAAGTGCCAACGCACAGTTGTCTGCTCGGTTGCCGTACCTTTTTGCAACATGCCGCTTCGCCCACTATTTGAAATGCATGGTCCGAGACAAAGTCGGTAGCTTTCAGGACAAAGGCAGTTTGCAAGTTTGGCTACAAAACTGGATCAATCGATATGTGGAGCCAAATCCAGCCGGTGCGTCTCAGGAAGACAAAGCCCGCAGGCCGTTGGCGGAGGCCCAGGTTTTGCTCGAAGAGGATCCGAGCAATCCAGGCTACTACAAATCCAAATTCTTTTTGAAGCCACATTACCAGCTAGAAGGCCTAACGGTTTCGTTGCGTTTGACGTCGCGTATTCCATCCGCCTAAGTTTTCATTCCTGTAAATGCACCGTCAGCCTCTACTATTGCGGAAGCTAACGTTGCATTTGACGGTTGTAAGCACCTATGCAAAAATTGGGGGTATAACCTCATGTAGGCGAGCCTCTCCGAGACTCGCAATTTTCAGCGTCTGCGGAGAGACGCTGCTACGTGGTTGTGCCAAGAAACTTATGTATAGGTGCTAAGTTAGTGGCTCAATGGGAAACAAACGATTAGCCGGTAGACGCTAGCCTCCGGTTGTGATGAAGGGAATACAGTCTCTGATGAAAAATGGCTTAAATGTAGGCACTGTTGGCTCTCTGATTTGGACAGTAGATCCCGCCATGGTCATAACACTTGGCGGTGATTCTAGAGCGGCTGTGTTTTCGACACCAAACATGATCTTACTAATGGAACGCGCGGCTCGCGAAGCCTTGCGTGAGTTTTTAGAGTCTGGCGAGGAATCTGTCGGCACCGACGTCAACATCGAGCACCTTGGCGGTGCACCTTTGGGCGCTAGTGTGCGAGGTGTGGCAAAAGTCATTGCCATTGAAGGCCGCCGAATTCGTTTTGAAGTTACAGCTTGGGCTGGTGATCGCCTCATTGGTCGCGGCACTCATGTGCGCGCGATCGTACTCGTAAGTCGAGTGTTAGAAAACTTAGCAAATCTGTCGAACGAAAAAGAGTTAGCTATAAATCTAGCGGCAAACACCGGGGCGCTGCCAACGTTTGAAACAATTCTTGTAACTGTTTCCAATCGCATTGCTACAGTGACTCTGAATCGACCGCGATCTTTGAATGCAGTCAATTCACAGATGACAGAAGAGCTAGAGCAAATTGTCGCATGGTTGATGGGTCATCCTCAGGAGGTGCGAGTCGTTCTGCTCACGGGTGCCGGAAACGCATTCTGTTCAGGTGACGATGTAAAGGAACTTCGGGAACTTCCACTATCTGTGGCCCGAATGCTTAGTCTTCGGCAAGCAGAACTCTATCTCGCGTTCGAGCGATTACCACAGCCGATCATTGCATTGATTCAAGGAGATGCGTTCGGTGGCGGTTGTGTCGCCGCGTATTCAGCAGACCTTCGCATTGCGACCCATGCGGCGCGTTTTGCGATGCCCGAGATCAAACTTGGCTGGCCGCCAGGTTATGGAATCGCTCAGTTGATGGCGCTAGTCGGCAAATCCAGAACGTTGGAATTATGTCTTATGGGTGAACCGATTTCAGCGACACAAGCGCTTCAGTGGGGATTGGTAAACGAAGTGGTATCCGAAAACGCATTACTAAAACGCGGAAGACAAATTGCGGAAGGAATGCTAGAGATGCCCGCAGAAGCACTTCGGGAAACCAAACGTCTTGTGCATCTTGACGAGGGTTCTCAACCGAAGGTTGCTCACCGTGCCGACACAGATGCATACGTTCGGTGTCTCGAAATGCCCGACGCTCAGGAAGGGCTAGCGGCCTTTCAAGAAAAACGTCCACCGAGATTTGCTGGAAAATAGCGCAGTTGAGCTAGCTCGTTGTCCAATTAAAAAACGGGTTTACGGAAAAAGGCGGAACGAGCCTCCTGCCGAGCTTTGTAAGCCGAAAAGCAATATTGACCAGTGATTTTTTCCCTCTCCCTAAACCAAGAAAAGGGTACTTTGGATGCGGTCGCAAGTCAAATGTTTACTTTAGTTGCAAATCGATAATGTTACTTCCCGAGTTCACATCGAATGAAAGCTCAGTGTTTGTGTTGTACTTTGCGGGTACCGGTTCCTTCTTAGCGGCTGACTTCTTATAGGGGTCCGGATTGGCGATCATTTCAGCGTAGCGAGGATCGTCCGACTTCACATCAGACATATTCGTGGTTGCCGCTTGTTCTATAAACGATGTAACAGAAACTTTATGTTTGCCGATAACAGCCCCTCTACGACCATTTGTCCAAAGTTCGTACTTCCCATCAGCGTCTGCCCTGCTCATAGCACCTGGCCCACCATCTACCGGCGTAAACGTAATGATTCCATTTGAATAGGGCTTGCCATAGAGAGTTAATTGGCCCGAAACGGGCGCAACAGGTGGCCCGGAAATGCCACCGCAGCCAGAAAGTATACCCAATGCAAAAAAAACAAACAATTGTCGGTAAATCTTCATAATAAATCCTAGGTAAAATGAATAAACGGGAGGCGAATTGCTCCCGTTCATATTGATCACGTTCAGGCAAAAGGCGGGGCTATTGAGGCACTGAAGCGACTTCGCCACCGTTTTTACTTCCGAGCGACCCCCAAACTCCCCATGGAGATTGGCCGCTTCTATTCACACCCCCTGTCCACCCTTGAGCGTTATCAACATTCGCATCTACCGCTGAAGCATCCCCGGAATCGATGGATTGGCTAATAAATTGAACTGAACCATCGGCCATGGCGACGTTTGCACCGCCAGTATGGAAGCTGGAAGCTGTCGAAAAGTTTTCGTTTCCATCGACGTCGGACCATTGGCACGAAGGGCCGTTGGGTGGAATAATGGTTGTCAAAGCACAAAAGTAAGGTCGCCCGTCCCACGCGCGACCTCCTTGTGGCCTAAAGTCCGCGCGGAAGGGAGCATTTAACTTTCGAGTCACTGGATTGACTCGTGCCAAACAGTCAGAAGCACGCCAGAGTTGAACACTTTGCATCCTCGCAACGCCACCCTTGATATCATCGGGTGCCCCGCCTGCAACCATTTCGCCGAGCATAATTGTGTTTGACGTTCCGTCGGTTATCCCACCGATGGGTAAATACCGATTGGCCATGAAAACGCCTCGGTTGTCCGGACCGTTTCGATGCTGCGGTGTCCACTGGTTCTGGGCGTAGTCGTCACCAACGGAAGCGCGGTAGTTAAGAATCGATGGACTCTCGGCACGGTTCGTTGGAGGTGAATCTGACGGGCAAATAAAGCCAGGCACTGTCGACGACCATGCCTGGGCAAATGCATCTGTTCCCACGTTGGGAGTCCAAGGGTCGGGTAAGCCAGGCCCGTTGGGTCGAGCCCTACTGGTAAATTGTTGACTTGCAGCTTGTTGCTCGATGAACGGCAGAATCGATATGGTCCAAGCATAGAATCGTCCTCCATTTACTCCAAGACCTGGCTGATTAGCTGCCAATTCAGAATTGTGCATTAAGTGAGTGAGCCGCTTATAAGATGACTCATAATTCAGATGCGCTAGGGCAAGTTGCTTGAGATTATTCGTGCACTGCATGCGCCGCGCCGCTTCGCGAGCTGCTTGAACCGCAGGTAGGAGCAATCCCACCAAGATACCGATGATGGCTATGACAACCAACAACTCCACTAACGTAAACCCCGACGATCTAAATTTTCTCTTCACGATCTGCTCTCCACAAAATGACAAGACGACAAGATGACTTGAGTAATTGATGAAGAATAGATCGACCCTGTCTTTTTGTAAAGAGTTCTCTAAGAAATTCAAGAAAATGGGACACTTCTCGCTTAACGCCACCACTGGTTCCCAGGCAGGAGCCTGGGAACCATTGTTTTGGAGGTGGCGATCACCGAAAAGCGTCGAAAATGGAAAGGTGATATTTTCGCAATCGCGTTTCAGGATTGCCCCCCGTTAACGGGGGATGCTGAAATCCCCTTCGCTCAGTGTTATTAGCGTGTCGACACTTTGATTCACCAACTTGTCGACTTGTCCACTGGGCCATCGTACTTCTAACTCGTCAATTCGATTGCGCGTCCCTAATCCAAAAGTAAGACGACTACCGAAATGACTTTGGTAACCGCGTCCAGCTCGCATTTCGTCAATCCAAACTTGCGTACCACATTTCAATCGAACCTTTGCGCCGACTCCATCTCGGTTAGATCTTCTCCCACGGAGCTGAATTTGAAGCCAGTGATTTAAAGGAACCTTAGAGTCGTTTCGCAGGATAGATGGAGCTGCGTTAATATTCAGGATCACTAAATCCAGGTCACCGTCGTTATCCAAGTCATCAACTCCAATTCCACGACTGCTTTCTACGATTTGTAGTCCAGACCCGGCCTTAGCTGATATGTCAATAAAGCGAGCTCGCGTGTCGTTTTCCAGTAGTACGTTGGCGACCTTCATGGAGGTACGGTCATTAAAATCTTCAACGCGATCAAAGTGACCGTTGGCGATAAACAGGTCTCGGTGTCCATCGAGATTGAAATCTGCAAAGCAAGTCCCCCAATTCACATGCGGAAACAGACTGCTAGGAATCTGAGCTTTTCTCGAAGCATCCTCAAACAACCCATTGCCAATGTTTTTGAATAGTACGGGTATTTCCGATTGGTAGTTGGTTACGAACAGATCTAACTTACCGTCGTTGTCATAATCGGCGCAGTCCACCCCCATGCTCCCCGCAATTTTTCCTGCAGCATTGCAGGCCACGCCTGAAAGCAAAGCCACTTCGTCAAAGTGACCAGTTCCATCGTTTTGGAAAAGTAGATTGGGGGCTCCATCCTGCGCAACGAAGATATCTGGATCGCCATCGTCGTCGAAATCACCCGAAACGACCCCCATACCTGGCCCCTTGATGGTTCCAACCCCGGAAGAATGACTAATGTCGTCAAACGTGCCGTCACCACGATTGCGATATAGCGAGTGGGGCAAGTATGGATAATAGCTTGGCCCTGCCATGAGCATGCGTCCCTTTGATGGGAATGGGACATGATTGGAGTATTTGAAGTCGACGTAGCTAGCTACGAACAGATCGAGCCAACCATCTCGGTCTACGTCAACGAAACAAGCTCCAGCGCCGACATGATCCGAGCCAGCAACGCCCACGGTCGACGAAACGTCCTCAAACGTCCCGTCTCCTTTGTTGCGATAAAACACGTTCTTGCCAAATGTCGTGATTAATAGATCCTGATCGTTGTCGTTGTCGTAATCCGCAGCGACAGCGCCCAACCCATAGCCTCGAAACGAAAGTCCAACCCTTTCAGTAACATCTTCGAATTTCATCTGACCAAGGTTCTTGTACATGGCATGTCGAAGAGAATTTGGAGCTAACCCTGAACCACGCAATGGTGCTCCATTTGTCAAAAATATGTCGATCAGTCCATCGGAGTCATAGTCGAATAACGCGATCCCACCGAGGACTCCCTCGACCAGATACCCTTGTCCACTGCTGCAATTGTTGTGGACAAATTCGATACCAGACTCTCGCGTTACGTCAATCAAGGCAATGTTAGTCTTCGGACCGATTGATTGGCCAACCATAAGATACTTTTGACGTTCTGAAACTGCCGATTGTGCCATGCAATTTGAAGCAATGTACTGAACAGTTACGCACGACACAATTGCGATACCTAAACGCACGAGATAAACTCCTTGGCAAGGAAGATGACTTCGATTCATGGGTTTTTTTTTCCTTGCATTTGTTCCGCGCATTTCAGTGCTTCGGTCTCCCCTGTCACGTCGTTAAGTCGCTTGCAAATTCCAGCTAAGAAACGAAATGCATCGGGACTAGGTTGACGTTCGATCGCTTGCTGAGCGTACCAGCGGGCGTTTTCCAGTTTGTGATTTTGCAAATAAAACTCGGATAGCCCAGCGTAAGATAAGTGAGACATGGGAGAAACTGCTGCAGACTGTTTAAGTACTGCTTCTGCGGATTCCAAGTCGCCCAACGACGCGCACACTTTGGCAAGGTTGATGAAATCAGAAAACTCTGTTGAACCGAGTTCTAAGATTCTCTCACGTATTGCCCGCTCTTCGGCCTGCATCTTCGTCTTGTAGTAGAGTTCAGCTAACGATTTTAAGGTCGTCACGCTGTCTGGTGCGATCGCAGCGCATCGGTTGAGAAGATGCTCCGCATGTAATGAATTGTTGTTTCGAAGATGAACGATGGCCGCTTCCGAAAAGACCGACAGCGCCGTGTTGTGAATCTCCTTGGCTGTAAGGACTTGAAAACGTTCCTGTCCAGTGAGTTTATTGCTCTTTAATTCGCTAAACTGACGCAAGAAATCTTTGGCTTCGTCTTTCTTTCCAAGCCTCATGCAAGTGTTACCTAATCCCAAATAAAGGCTTGCCGAGTGAACTCCAAGAGCCAATGCCCGCCGAAAACTTGCTTCCGCCTCGTCGATAGAATTGGTCTCCAGCTGGGATTGCGCAAGGATTAACCAAAACGCGCCATCATTAGGATTTTTTTCAATCTCTCGCGTTGATAACTCGATAGTTTCCAGGTGCTTACCAGTGTAAGGAAGCGAAATGGCCAAATGATAGGTGATGTCCGATGACGCGAGACCGCGAGCCTGCGCGGTGGTCAGGGTCTTCACTGCTTCAGAGTAATCTCCTTGCTCGATCGCAATGGACGCCAGATTGATGTAGTACGATGCGTTTTTTGGCGACAACGAAACACATTGATCCCATAGTCTCTTGGCTTCACTATACTGCCTTGTCTGCGCGCGCATCAATGCTACCACATGAATGGCTTCAGGCTGGCCGGGATACAATGTAAGGAGAGTGCTGCACACTCGCTCGAATTCAGCATCCAATGATTCAGCTGAAACTTGCACCGCAATACTGGACAATCGAACGGAAGGTCGCGAGACTCGCTTCGACAGCCCGTTCACAGTGCGCGCGGTTGATTCCGTTTGGGATTCTCTACCGGCCTTGATCTCGGTTTGCAGTTCGCTCTCCATTTTTTCGACTCGTTCGCGAAACAGTTCCATCTGTGAGACAATAGATTGCTGGGTCTCGTTGTTGTCCGACTGCCCCTGCATCGCCATTTTCGCCATCGACATCGCAATTGTGGAGAGAGCGATCGCGAGAAAAGCGAAAATGAGAGTACTTGCGATAACGAGCCAGAATTTATTTCCCATAGTCGTTTTTCTTTGATCGCATGTTTATTGAGGGGGGACAACAAACGAACGCAGTCGAGGATCTGTCGGTGCTAATGAATAGGCTTTTCGATAAAGTTTTTCACGACCAGATTCGTCCCCCAAACGCTCGCAAGCGGCGATGGCTAGAAGATACCATTCCACATTTTTTGGTTCGAGTTCGGAGGCGCGAATAGCTTGGGATCGACACGAAGTAAAATCGCCTTTCTTTAGACTGATCGTGGAAAGTTCGCCATATAGAAGCGGAATGTTTGGGAACTTCATTGTAGCGTTTGTAAGGATTCTCTCAGCTGCATTCTCGTTATTGAGCTGGGATGCGATACTCGCTGCATTAATGTGGTTGAGTAGATTCTCAGGTTGCAGCTCAATCATCTTCATGTGTATCTCAAAGGCCTCGTCGTATCGAGAATGCTTTCGAAGAAAGGCGGACACAGCATTCAAAGATTCGAGGTTTTCCGGAGCAAGCCCAAGCATTTTCAGCAGCCATTCCTCGCCAAGTTGCAATTGCTGAGCATTGTTCGCGACTTGCGCTGCCTGCCTAAAAAAGAAAATTGCAATCTCCTTCAGTTTCGCATCGTAGTCTTCCTGAAACGTATCGAATGGTTTCCTTGATTCATTTTGAGTTTGCAAGATCGTTTTGGCTTCGTCGACGTTGCCTAAGCGAGTCAAGACACCGTACAGAGCATTGCGACATGCTGGAGTCGACTCTCCCAACTCAATGGCTTTACGGAGGGAAACCTCTGCCTCCACAAATTTTCCAGCTTGTCGCTCGTGCAATCCCTTTTCGAACCACAGCGCGGCATTTCCGGGGAACTCGCGAATCCCTTCTTGCACTAATTCCAACGCTTGCAAGGTCTCTCCCGATCGGTTGAGAGCCTTGGCAATCACCAGGTAAAACTCTTCCGTACGCTCGAATCGCCCGGTCGTCTCTCGTAGAAATTGAGTTGCCTCAGCTTCCTCCGCGCGGTCGAATAGTATTGATGCGAGACCAGTATACGGTCCGGCGAATTTTGGGGAAAACGTCAAGCATTTACGCCAATTGGCTTCTGCATGCTTTGTTTGCTTGAGGTCAAAATAGATCGCAGCAGCTAAGTGGAATGCTTCGGCGGAGTCAGAAAAGTCCCTGCAGAGCAATTGGGCAAGATTTTCCAATTGCTCTCGCGTAGCCTTCGTATCTAAATTTGTCGGAACACGCTCAAAAACTGAGGCGACTTTACCTTTGAATGATTCATTTTCTGAAATAGCGGCGGCAGATTCCTTGTTTTTGCCTTTCGATGTCTCACCGAGCTCATTGTCGGGAAGCGGCGTGAATGCGACAATCACTCCCAAGCAAAGACCGGTTCCAGCGACCACGAAAAGTGCCAGAGTAGGCAAGCTCTGTCGTTGGCTTTCTTGATTTGAAGTTAACTTTTTAGATCGTTTGGGTGATCCCACGTCTTCTATGGAAAAAAGAGGATGGAGCGTTAATTTAATAGACATTTTCGTCGGTAATTCAACCGCACAGGTCAAAACAATTTCGTGTTCCATTGTAACATCGAATCTCGAAGGGGGGCAGGTGAATTGACTCAGCCGCCTAGCCATGCTATTGTGCCTATCACTCATGGCTGCCCTCCCATGAACGAAATTCCTCCCATTTCTAAGAGTTTGAATACCCTCGATGTTGCGCATTTTGTTGCTTGGAATTGCATACGTGTGTGGCTTAGCTATTTGCCTAGCGTATTTTTTGGAGTCCGCTTATCCCTTTATTCTAGCATCGAAAGCAGCAAGGACTTCGGTTACCGTGACGCAGGAGCAGTTTGACGAGCTCAATCACGCTGCGATGCAAAGCGATTGCATTTCGTTTGCAATATTTGGTACGCTGCTTTGTGGTGGGTTAGGTTTATTGAGCTCGCAAACGAATCGCTTCAGCCGTCGTTTGTTTGGATCGATGATTGGATCGGTTAGTGGCGCTGCACTTGGTGCTTTCGGCGGATGGTTAGGTCATATGCTTCTCGCTCCTTCATTTGACAAAATTGATTTGTCGATCTACATGTTTTTGCGCATCTTCGCGATCATGCTTCCAATTGTGGTGACGGTTTGTTTGACGTTGTTCATTGCCAGCGACTTGAAGAGCGGAATGGGGGACGCATTTTTTGGAGCCGTACTGGGGCTGGTCATAGGAACCTTCGTTTACATTGTTTTTTCTGGACTGATAACCACTCCTGAGAATCGACATAAGGTTTTACCTCACTTTATGTCCAATCGCGCGATGCTATTCTTGGCTTGCGGCCTTGGCATTACTATTGGATACATTGTTCGGATTTTTGCGAAAGGCCTTCCTATTGCTACAAAGGACGTGGCCTCAATGCCTACTGGATGAGACGGTGCTATCCTTGCCGTTCGATTCAATTAACACGTGTAACTTACCAGTTTCGACTCCTGGGAATGTTTCTGTGATACCATTAGGCCAAACCACTTGGATCGAGTCGATGCGCTTCGACGCTCCCAAACCAAAATGCAACTCAGTGCCGTAGTGGCTTTGATAGCCTCGGCCAGCATGAACCGTTTTTCGCAGATGGCCAGCACGACATCGGACAATTACTTCTGCGCCGATTGCGTCGCGATTGCACTGTTTGCCAACCAATCGAATGGATATCCATTCTCCAATCGCTTTGGACTGATTCAAAAGTAGGTTGCATGGAGCATTGGCGTTCAGGATCACGGCGTCGACATCACCATCGCGATCTAAGTCGCCAAATGCCGCGCCACGGCTGCTTTCTACGACTGACAAACCATCACCAGCGAACTTAGATACATCTTGAAATCGCCCCTTGCCGTCGTTAAGCATGAGCGTGTTCGCAACACGATATGAAGTACGATTGTCGATCGAGTCGATGTTCTTCAGAAAATGTCCGTTCGCAAAAAACACGTCAAGGTCGCGATCATTGTCAAAATCCACCAGCCCTACTCCCCAATTAGTGTGGAATAACACTTCGCGGCCTACGCGCGTTTGTCTGCTCACGTCTTCGAACAACATTCCATCAAGATTTCGATAGAGTACTGGAATTTGGTCTGTATAGTTCGTAATGAGAAGGTCCTCCCAACCGTCGCCATCGTAGTCTCCCGCGTCAACGCCCATGCTCCCATTTGCGTTTCCCGCATAATCATATGCAACGCCTCGCAGTATAGCTAAATCCTCAAACTTTCCGGTGCCATCATTCACGAAAAGCTGGTTTGGTGCCGCATCGCTACATACAAAAATGTCGATGTCATGGTCTCTATCCCAATCACCGCAGATAACTCCCATACTCGGCCCCGGATGCCGAGTAATTCCTGAACGCTCACTTACATCCTCAAAGGATCCATCCCCCCGATTACGCAAGAGCTTATCCGCCGAGGGTGGGAAATCTTGCGGACCAGGCGGATATGGAAATGATTTCGGTGCAATATTCCGATATTTTTCCATCGAAAAGTGAACGTACGTTGCGACGTAAACGTCCAGTAGGCCATCATTGTCCATGTCCAAACAAGCAATACCCGCACCAAACATTTGACTGTCTTTTTTCGATGAAATGGCATTCCGTTCAAGTGAAAAAGTACCATCTCCATTGTTTCGGAGTAATTCAGGTGGTCCGTAATTGGACGTGAGCAAATCCGCATCCCCATCGTTGTCGATGTCTCCAGCAACCACCCCAAGGGCAAATCCAAAACTGCGAGCGCCAGCATTTTCGGTAACATCGACAAAAGTTCCATCCCCTCGATTGCGAAATAGAGAGTTGCCTTTTCGTTTGGCCGATGGGTTCGTCAAAGAGTGATTGTTGAGAAAATAGACATCCAGCCATCCATCTCCATCAAAGTCCAAGATGGCGACGCCAGTGACCATCAATGCGGGTAAGTAGGGATCATGATCCTCACCATCGGTATGGTTGAAACGGAGCCCAGCAGCGAACGCCGCCTCACCAAAGCGAATCTCGGATTGAGATAGCGAGTACTGCGCCCACGACAGCAATAACGCTATCATCGCGAACCAGGTCCAGAACCATACGTTTGTTTTGAATCTCATTTAGATGCTCTTTGCGATGATTTTGTGGTGCCACAATTTCCTTGAAAGAACAACGTAGCATTGATGTCGTTATCGAGATCATCGAAGTCTGCAACGCGACGGCTTTCAACATTATGAGTTCACGCCGATGAAAAAGTGATTGTTAGGCCAGCGGCAGTTTGAAATGGGTGCAATATCTTCGCCATGGAGCGTTAGCAAAAAACTGATACGAAAAAGGATCATTTGGTTGAATCGGAAGGAAGGGAATTGTTGCAAGGATGTCATCGGGTGAGATCTTCATTGTAACCTAAGCTTATCTAAGTGGTCCCCGTTTTTGGCGACGCGATCGATAAGAGACGGGAAAATCGCATTGAAGGTCAGTCGCCACGCTGACGAGACTGCCGAACTTTCGACTTTGGTGGCCAAAAAGATTGAACTCCCTACTTGCCTAATTGCAGCAACAGTTAAAGCAAGTACTGCAACTTCAAATCAACAACTTTTTGAATTTATCTTAATCGCCAAGTTCGAGCGATGCCTCAAGACACTTGTCGACCTGTTGCATGGATGTAAGTGGCAAGTACCCAATTTTTCGAAAAATGAGATCCTGCCGAATTGTGTATAAATTCTCGCATGAAACCGCTGAGTCGCGCAACAGCCCCGTCAGTTGGCCAGTTGACGTGTTGACGGCGACAAGTAACTGGGTTGGTTCAGATGCGAAACGAGTTTTCGATGTGATCTGTGCAAGTATCGTGTTGTCAAGACGGTTATTGTTGGAGTCGCATTGGACCACGACGGCCGGGCGAATCTTAGAACCAACGCCGCTGGCAAACGGGTAGCCGACCAAAACGACGTCGCCACGTTGAACCTTCATGAAGGTCTCTTGTGGGCATCGTAGTTATTGTACTCGTCCATTTCCGGATCATCCCATCCTGCCAAACCAGCAACGACCGACTGTGCCACATACGAATCGGAGACGTCGCATACACCGTTAGTTGATTTTGCCATTGCCGCGATGTATTCTTGGGCGGAGGCGAATTTGCCTGAAGCCAAAGCGGCCTGAATCAATTGTTCAGCTTCACCAGTGATTTCAATTTGCATAGTGTTTGTCCATTGTGTCTAATGCATCTACTGAATTTTACTTTGCCACGATTCTCAAGCAAAGTTAATATATTCAAACGCAACCGTGAAAAAAATCAGTCTCAGCGACATATGTTAGTTCGCAGCATGAACCACGTCTGCTGCCGCAATCGAGTATTTTGGAGCGGAACAATGGAACAATGGGGGCCATCCATTTCGGGTACAAACAAGATTGACCTCGATCTGAAGTGATTCTTGAACTGACTTTACGTAGGGAATTCTTGGCCGTCAAACTTTAGCTGTCCATTTTACAGCGGCAGTAGCTACAAAGCATAACAATCCACAGGTCAAGCCTGTGGTATTTCCCGAAACCCGCAGCTTTGTGCTGAGAATCGTTCAGGCTTTCTAGCTACAAACCACAGCCCGCTGCCCTCCCCACTGGTCAATGGGCTAGAATATGGGGTATGAATGAAATGCAATCAGGAAAAGCATCGGCTAACTCAATTTGGCCCGATGGAGACGTCACCGTTGAGCTTCTTAATAATGTGCGTGACGGGAAAGCCGTCGCCCTTGAGGAGCTAATGGATCGTCATCGGAACTCGCTTCGGCGAATGATCCAGTTGCGATTGGATCAACGTCTCATGCAGCGAATGGATGTCAGCGATGTTATTCAGGATGTGCTGATCGAAGCCAACCGGCGACTGACGGACTATTTGAACAATCCAGTCATTCCGTTCCATCTTTGGATTCGGCAAATTGCCAAAGATCGAATCATTGATGCACATCGACGGCATCGTGTTTCCGCAAAACGGAGCATCGATCGGGAACAACCCCAACCCGGCAAGGGGCCCTTCGACCAATCATCCATCGAGTTAGCAAACCAATTTCGCGATCAAGCCCTCACGCCTGCAGCGGCCGCAACACAGCGTGAGTTGGCACAACAAATTGAAGCCGCAGTTCAAATGCTGCGAGACAACGATCGTGAAATTATTTTGATGCGGCACTATGAGCAGCTAAACAATCAGGAAATTGCACAGTCGCTGGGCTTAACCGAACCTGCCGCCAGCATGCGGTACTTGCGTGCTCTCAAGCGGTTACGAGAAATCATCGAAGGCATGCCGGCCCTTCAGAAGGACCTGGAAGAATGAGACCTGACTGGGTTCGGCCACGATTTTCTCCAACATCAACCGAATCTTCCCTGCAAGAAAATGCAATCGACGTCGGTGCCTCCCGGCCAAATGAGCCTGCCGACGATTCCGATGAGCCGGAATCGGAATCTGAGGCAAGGCTTGCAGCGATCGTGAGCAAACTCACAGACCTCATGCAACGAGGTCAGCAGGTTGACATTCATGAGGTTTGCAAGCGCCATCCAGAACATGCGTCTGACATCATGTTCTTGTGGGGAACTGTGCTGGTAACCGATGCAGTCGGAGGTGCAGAGGCCAAACGTCTAGAAGGGCCTGCGACTAAGCCGGATTCGGGGCAATTGCAAATAAGCTTGCCCTGCACGTTCGGTGACTATGAACTGATTGAGGTAGTCGGTCGAGGTGGCATGGGGATTGTCTATCGTGCGAACCAGATCAGCCTGAATCGGGAAGTTGCGATCAAAATGATTCTCCGCGATCGATTGGCTTCACCGGTGGAACGGCAACGATTCTTTGCAGAAGCCAGAGCTACTGCAAAACTGGAGCATGTAGGGATCGTTCCTGTTTTTGACGTTGGAGAGTTTGAGGGTCGTCCTTATTTCGCGATGAAGTTCATCAAGGGAAGGACTCTTTCGGACTTGATTCTCCACGAGGGTGTGACACAAAGACAGGTGGCGAACTATATTGAACAAATTGGTCGAGCAGTCCATTTCGCGCACGAGTCCGGCGTCGTTCATCGGGATATCAAGCCATCGAACATATTGATCGATGAAATGGGACATGCCAAGCTTACTGATTTTGGATTGGCGAAGCAGTCGGATAGCGTGGAAACTCTAACCCGCACAGGTGTGGTTCTTGGAACACCCACTTACATGAGCCCGGAGCAAGCGAGTGGTCGCATGGGGCCGATTGGTCCTGCCTCAGACATCTACAGCTTGGGGACGGTTCTATATCATGCGCTGACAGGGCGTCCACCTCATTTAGCTCAGTCTCCCGTCGATCTCCTTTTGAAGATACTTGAGCAAGATCCACCGCTTCCACGAATCATTGAACCCAAAGTGGATAGGGATCTTGAAATGATAGTAATCCGCTGCTTACAGAAACCAGCCGATCTTAGGTATGCAAATGCTGAGTCCCTTTCAAATGACCTGCTAGCGTTTTTGAACGATGAACCCATTTCAGCACGATCAGGGCAGTTCGTACAAGTGATTGCGAGATGGTTTCGAGAAACCCATCATGCGTCAATCCTTGAGAATTGGGGCCTGCTGTGGATGTGGCATTCGTTGGTTTTGCTAATTGCCTGTCTGCTGACAGCAGTCTTGCAATCGATGCAAGGCGAGCCTCCGAATCGCTCATGGTATATGGTTTTATGGATTGGCGGGCTAGGAGCATGGGCCGCAGTTTTTTGGGCATTGAGGCGACGGATGGGCCCCGTGACCTTTGTCGAGCGTCAAATCGCGCACGTTTGGGGCGCAAGCATTATCGGAATCGGAGCCCTTTTCCCCATCGAATGGTGGCTTAATTTGCCACCGCTGACCTTGACCCCGTTGGTTGCAATCATCACTGGCATGGTCTTTTTGATCAAAGCCGGAATACTAAGTGGCGTGTTTTATATACAAGCGTTCTGCCTATTTGCATCTAGTGCGTTCATGCTTGCGTTTCCTAAAGTGGCCCACATCATTCTCGGAATCGTTGCAGGTGGCTGCTTCTTTTTCCCAGGTCTCAAGTATTACCGACAAAGCCTGTTGCAACCAGTTGGCATCGACAGCCATGGACGAGTAAAATATGGTCAGTGAAGTCGAGTTCGCCTCGTTTGGTTTGCACAGCAACTCTTTGATTGAAACGTATGAAATTCCGAACTTTTCTTGTTTTGGCATTGTTCGCAGCGCTGTTAGGCTCGACGGTGCTTGCCCAACGCCCGGTAAAGAAACCTAGACGGGCTGCTCCCCCGAACTTCCAGCCGAATGAGTTTTCGGGAATTTTCTTCAGCGATGCGTTGAGCCAATTGCAGGGAGACAGGCCTAGCGCCCAGCCCACATTGGCATCGATTGCAAAATCAAATACTGCAAATGACTCCAACAGTGTTGACAGCCCGACTAACGCTGCTGCAACGGGGAATTCTATGTGGAAGGAGATTGTAAGTGCGAGCACAATCGAGGATCTGATCAAGGAATCCAAAACCCGCCTTGACGGGTTGATTACCACGCCAGCCAAGTTTTCTGGTGGAGTTGTAGATGCGCGACGCGAATTCACGCTAATGGCTTCCACCATGGCAGTGATTGCGCAATATCCAGAAGAAATCCGTTGGCAGTCTTCTTCAGCGTACGCTCAGCGTGTCTTTGCTCGCATGGCAGCAAACTGCAAAGTAGGCACGCAGCCAGTCTTTAACGAAGCCAAACAGAGGCAGCAAGATCTTCAAAATCTGATAAAGGGAACAAAGCTAAACGGGACTGCGGATGAAGTAACATGGGCGGACACAGCGGACCGCGGACCAACGATGCAAATACTTGAATGGGCATTGCGAGAAAACGTGATGCCTGCCACCAACAATGCAAACAAGTTCCGAGACAGCCAAGAAGATGTTGTTAAGTACGCCGAGTTAATTGCTATGCTCGGGAGTATTATTCAACAACCAGGCATGACGGATTCCGATGACGCCGAATACAAACAGTTTGCAGTCGTCATGACAAGCGCGGCTCTTGACGTTGCCAAAGCAGCCCGAACCAACGACGCGGAACCTGCGAGGATTGCGGTTGGTCGAATCGATCAAGCGTGCAACAAATGCCACGAAACCTATAGATAGCGATCCTGCATTGGAGATGGATTAGAATGGGAATACACTTCGTGTGCCACCATTGCAGCTTTGCGCTGCATGTCAAGGATTTTCAAGCAGGCAAGCGAGGAAAATGCCCACATTGCAAGGGTTCGTTTCGCATTCCAGATACCGACGCATCGTATTCGACCGCAATCGACGGCGAGCCGGACAATCCTCAGGTCGCAAAGATAAGGGAAGCTTTTGAAAAAGACCCTAGTTTGAATAGTGTGGCGATTGGAAAGGTGTCTCCGAACTCCGTTTCAGTTGCCGAACAATCGAATGGTCCGGCCGAGGACAGTAGGACATACGTAAATTCAGTCGCGACGCATGAACCAAGCGTGTTAGCACTTGCAGTGGATGCAAAATGGTTTGTTAGACCTCCGAGTGGCGGACAATTTGGTCCGGCCCCATCGCAATTATTGATAAGTTGGATTGCTGAGTCTCGGGTAACGGCGGACTCGTTCCTTTGGCGTGAAGGGTTAGATGAATGGCAGCAAGCGAGTAAGCTCTTGCCGGAGTTGTTTGTAAACGAAAAACCAGAATCGGCAAGTATGACGAAGCAGATTTTGAGCGTCAACGAATCGTTCGATTTGAAAGACGTTTCCAAAAAGAATGTAGAGCTCAGCCTTGTTGGACCGTCGACAGTTTCCTCAGGAGCTCTTATCAAAAAACGCATTCAAAAGCGGCGACAGCAATTGACGATGATAATCGTACTAGCCTCTATTTCTTTGATTTTGCTTTGTATTTTGATTTTCGTTCTCGTCTTTCAAGTATCAAGACCCGCCGGACCAGTTGGTGCATTCTTCTTCGAACGGATAGCAAAACAATGAGATTTTTTCGAACGATCTTAGCTGCATTGGCGTTGGCTGCCAATTCGATGGCGGCTGAACTACCCTCCAAACCGAACTTTATCTTCATCAACATTGATGACCTTGGATACGCGGATATCGGGCCCTTTGGCTCAAAGCTGAATCGAATGCCAAACCTTGATCGAATGGCACATGAAGGCTGCAAGCTGACTGCGTTTTATGCTGCACCAGTCTGTTCGCCGTCGCGAACCGCTTGATGACTGGCTGTTATCCAAAGCGTGCGCTCCCAATAGACGGTGTCTTGTTTCCCCGCTCCGCTGTTGGACTCTCTCCAAACGAAATCACCGTTGCAGAAGTACTGAAAGAAGTAGGGTATTCAACTGCGATCATTGGCAAGTGGCATCTGGGTGATCAACCCGCATTCTTACCAAATCAACAAGGTTTTGATCTGCATTTCGGTTTGCCCTATTCCAACGATATGGGACCAGCCAGCGATGGCGTGAAAAGCAGCTTGAAGACCGACATTGGCGAGTCGGCAAACGTCGCTGCGGAGAATCCGCAAATTGTAACGAAGTTGCAAGCGCTCATCAGTACGATGAAGGACGACCTTGGACTCGAGGGTCCAGCACCTGGGTCACGAGAACTAGGGCGTGTCGACAATCCGCGTCCGCTTATCGGAGTTGATAAGTAGAAGCTATTAGCCGCTCGTCTTGGCCATCTCAAAGTGTTTACAATCGCTCGATTAGTAGGATAGGCTTCCAGCATGTCTAGCTGAGAATGGCTGGCTAGTGGTGTGTCAAACTCTAGTTTTCAGGTTGCGATGCTCGACACCATCACGCGGGGCGTGATTAGAATGTACTCATCACGCTCCGCGTGATGTCGGGAACCCTAGTTTTTGACTCAGACGAAGCACTAGACTAGAAGTCTTTCCCACTACAGAAATCAGACATTTTTGGATCGAACGATTCTTAGCAAAGAATTTTTCGATTCGTTACAATTCTTGGGGATTTGTGAATTTGGCTCTGTCATGCCAGTTGTCCTCATCACACGTCTTCGAATTGATTGTGTAACCACGTCAATGAGCCTCGGTTATTCGCTTCTTCGTCTACAAGCTGTTGCTGCATCGGCCTGTTCACAATTGAGGGTGGCGGTTGTTTCAGCGGATTCGCATTGACACGCTGCATCGCAGTCTCCAGATGCGTACTCTTTCGTTCTGGGAAAGTCACAAAAAAGCCATCTGCGAGACATGGAACAAGCAGTGGATCTCGTGTGGCCATTTCAAGACTGAAACGCAGGTCGCTGTTTGCTTTGTTCAAAACCGCGACAATTCGCGGTAGGTCGAGGAATCCTTGGCCACAATTTACTTCACTCAGCAAAAAGCCTCGCTCATGCGGCTGAACTGCCATGTCTTTAAGATGAACGCTCATCGCAAAGGGTGCAAGCGTTTCAACGACCTCAGTTGGATCCTCAAGTAAGGCAATGTTGTTGCCGGTGTCCACGTTTACGCCGATCCACTCGCTACTAAAATCCCGCATGAGCTGGGCTAGTTCTTTGCTAGTAAGGTCTTTGTGATTCTCAACAGCCAGCTTCAGCCGATGCTTTCTGGCAATCGGCTCTACCCAAGCAAGGCGTTTCGCGGCCATGGCTAGGAAGGTGTTGAAATCATCCATTGATTTCCAAGTTTCATAGCGGCGTGAACCGGAGAGAACCGTGCGGGCCACGCTGGCACCGGAAGCGAGCGTGAGTTTCACCTCTTGTTCAAAGCTCTCTAGCTCACTTTCTTTCATAGGCAAACGGATATCGCCCTCGCAATAGCCGCCAGTGCTTTCTACGTGCGCTCGTAACCGAGCCGCAGCGGACTCGTCAGCTATCCTCAGACTCGTCTGCACACCGTCCGCGCCGATGCTCCGAGCGTAGTCATAGAAGCTAGAACCGTCCTTGAAAGGTGCGAAAGCGGAGTTGTCTCGAACCGCTTGCCAAGCGCGGTGACAAGAGAACGAACAAACACCGAACCGACCAGGTTTCACTCCGATCGCCGCCAAAACATGTCGCGTTGACGTCATCGAGAGACAAGACACGGCGATCGCCGACAACGACGTGCCAAAGTTTCGACGGCTAATGCGATTGGCGATTTGAGTTGTTGCCATTTTGATTACTACCACGGAATACACGGAACACACGGAACACACGAAAAAAAACGATTCTCGTCGGACGGATTTGGCGGTGATCGGCGACGAATGGCCTATTTTGGACTTACTTCAACGCCTTTGTCAAATCGGCAATCGATTTTCCTTGTACTTGGTAGACGTATTTTAGAACTTCAGCTTCAGCCGCATATTCGCTGAGGGGGATGGCTTGGCCGACTTCAACTTGTTTAAACAATGCTTGGGCCAAGGGCTTTCGCTCCACAATCGGAATACCGTAAAGTCGAGCAATGCCCAGATCTCATTCGCCCTTATCAA
The DNA here is from genome assembly GCA_043744075.1 of Pirellula sp. Classification (GTDB taxonomy): domain Bacteria; phylum Planctomycetota; class Planctomycetia; order Pirellulales; family Pirellulaceae; genus JBKCUI01. The sequence continues at coordinate 46,340 of JAYTVL010000533.1, forward strand.
ATAGTACGCAAATAGGACTTGGTACAAAAACACTTTGCTGCTGAAAAGTTAGGTGTCCTGTTCCGGAATCGACCGAAAAAAGCCCTAGAGTGTTCGAAAGTTGCCCACCTGCCAAAAGCCAATTTGCATCTGGTGTCAAATTAAAATTGCGAGGAGTTGCACAACGAGGATTGACTCGTTGCACAAACTTCAATTCGCCATTTCCTTGGTCAATCGAAAATACCGTTATTGAGTCGTGGCCGCGATTTGCGGCATACGCAAACTTTCCATTCGGATGGACTCGAATTTCAGAACAGCTTTTGGCAATTTCTCGGGCAAGCTCGGAGGCAGGTACCGTCTCAATTGTATGACGTTGGGTCATCGTACCAAGAGTCGCATCGTATTCAAAAACTGTGACGGTGAGCGCCAGTTCATTGAGTACATAGATCCATCGACCATTCGGATGAAACTTCATATGTCGAGGGCCGCTTCCTGGAGGAACAATCCCTTTGCCATGAGCCTCGATCTTTCCGGAAGCAGCGTCTAATTTGTAAATAACGACTTGGTCGAGCCCCAGATCTGGAACAAAAACAAATCGATTGTCCGGAGAAACCCCAGTCCAGTGCGCATGCGAAATGTCCTGCCGGTCTGTTACCACTTTCGCGCCGCCTTGATGATCGATTAGCTGAGTTCTGTCTATCAACTTTCCGTCTGGCATCACGGAAAAAACTGCCACCGAACCACCTCCATACTGAGCTGTAAAAAGCGTTTTGCCCGTCTTGTCCAAGGACACGTGAGCTGCCCCTCCGTCTCCGATTGGGACGGAATTAATGAAGCGAAGACTTGGTTTTTCCGGACTGCCTTCGATTGCAAATGCAGCCACCACTTGCACGTTGCCAAACCCGCCAACAGCATACAGCACAGGCTTGGTTGGGTGCTTTGCGAGAAATCCAGGTCCCTCCATCTCGGCAACCAGCGATGGTTCGCTGAGTTTGCGGCTTTCGGTATTCAGTTGGCAATGATAGATTCCGCGACTTAGGGCACTCTTCGATGTACCAATCCAAACATTTAGCGTTTCAGCCTCAGCTGGCAAGGAAAAGGCAGCCACAATACTGGCGGCACAAAGAGTACAAGTCAATCTAGCGGTTGAAGATAATCTCATTTTGTAGTTCTATACTTTCAGGGAAAACAGTTGACAACAGGCCAACTCGTATGCGCATAAAGACGATGTGATTGTACCACAAACCTAGTGCTTCGTCACGGCTAAGATTTAGGGTTTGATCGTAGTGGACGAGGCGACGAGTCCCTGCGATTGCCTTCGCATACGGGACTCGTTGCCTCGTC
>JAYTVL010000534.1:0-12570 GCA_043744075.1 Pirellula sp.
AGCGAGACGTTTTAGGCGAAGATTGAAAGCTACCCGGTAATTGGGTGGCACGCCCTGAGATTCATTTTGCTTCCGTCGGTTTTCAACCGGCGTGGCAGCATCTGTCAGCTATCAACGCGAAAAGTTCGCAGAGTGATCGCTCTCCGTCGGACTTGCCCCAGTGACACTCACTTTGTAAATTTTGAGCCTCAATGCGCTAGCATGAGGGCCGGATTCGAAGTTGATTCACAACTTTCCTGCCCGCACGCTAGCGCGTTGCGGCTCAAAGTGAGTGCTATTAGGTTTTACGCCGGGGGTGCTGACCTTCGTTCCAGAGTGCCGTGGCTTGTCGCCGCAAGGTATAACGTCTCGTATTGGTTGAGTTGCTTCTCTAAAACAAACTTAGCCATTGCGCGATCCCTATTCGCCTTCCCAAGAACTTTTTGTTTGTCCCGCGAATTGGCAAGACTTGCCACAAGCTCAAAGAAATCATTCCATGATTCTTTTGCCACGGATTGTTGAACCAGATTCTCACCAAGCAATTCATTAATTCCTTCGACGCGCGTTGTCACTACGGCTAGGCCCTCTGCCATAGCTTCCAATACAACGTTTGGCATTCCCTCGAATCGAGCAGGCAACAGCAGCAACTCCGATCTCGCCATCCACGCCCGAACGTCGTTACGTTGTCCCAAAGCATGAATGCGTCCCAAGCATTCTTTTTGTTTAGACAACGATTCTACGAGAGGCCGCATCGAGCCTTCTCCAATGAACACCAAGTGATGATCCGGCAATCTTGTTAACAACGACATCGCATACTGAGCCATCACGTCGATTCCCTTTTGAGGTTCTAACCTGCCGACAAACAGCAATATTCTGGCGTTAGGTGGAACAGTGTGGGAATTGAGTACGATCGACTCACTGGGCGACTCACTGGGCGATTCGATTCGTATTCCGTTTGGAATAACGATTAATTTGCTGGCATCGACCTTTTCCGTTTGAATACACCAATCAGCCACTCCCTGACTCACGCAAACGGTCTTGGTGGAACGGGACGTAGACCAACGGTCGAGAGCAAATCGATTGGCTCGACGTTCAGATATTCGAATACCGCAAAAGAGCGGCACACGAATTGAAGGGACAGCCCAAGCAGCCAAAACATTTGCGTGCCACAGGAATGATTGAACTACATCTGGCTGGTCCAATCTAAGGAAGCTTCGAAGCCTGGATAAAACTTTGGGCAGCATCCACCAAGTCTTGCCGCCAAGAAAGTGAAGTTCAATTTGGTTCAACTCGAGTGATTGAGCCAAAGAGTCTTTGGGAGGTGTCGGCCGTGGGCCAAATGCGATAACTCTCACCTGATGCCCTCGCTTCGCAAGGAAGAATGCTAGCTCAGCACAGCACTTCTCTGCCCCGCCCGTTTCCAGCTCCGTTATAACTAAATCGATTCGCATAAGTTGGGTAGGTTATCAAAGTAGGTCCTGCCTGCCGGGCAGGACTTCAGTCGCAAAGTCCCGCCCGGCAGGCGGGACCTACTATTAGAACCGAAAGTCACGATCAATGCCGCAATCGACGTGGTACACACGAGAAAATGGTCTTGAGTTAACAAAGCCTTTCGCGGAAACTCCCTACCATGAAAACAAAACCTAGCGATCAAATAATTATCGATCGACCCGAGCGCTGGGATCACCCGTTAGATCGCGACATGCTCACGCGGGACGTCCGGTGGATATTGAATCAGCCGCCGTTTTCCGAGATGAATCCCGATGTCTTCCCCTCGCATAGTTCGCTGGACGATGTTCTGCGACATGATTGCAGAATTCTTCGATTTGACCCCGGTGAAATCGTCATTCGCGAAGGGGATTACGGCGGAAGCGCCTATTTGGTATTGCGAGGATCGGTCCTCGCGTTCCTGGAGGCTCTTTGGAAACCTCGCGGCAAGCCAACTGATGTCGGTCAATCGCCGAACTGGCTGGCTTGGTTGCAGCAACAATTCCAAACTAATCCTATAGAAAAAACTTCAAAAGAAAACAATCGTCGTGAAAGAAACCGTGACGACAGCCAGATTGCAAATGGCGACACAGTTCGACCGGACCCAGTCCAAAAAGCAGAAACCACGGATGGCAAGAACAGAATCATCCTTCAAGACATTAACGCTGTCATCGATGGCTTTCAGTCCGAACCGTTGGGAGTTGGCGAAATCTTTGGAGAGATGGCCGCTATCACGCGAAGCCAACATCGTTACACAGTCGTTGCGAATGCCCCTACTGTCATTTTGGAAATTCGTTGGCAAGGCCTTCGTATCTTGCGAAGGGACAAAAACTTCCGTGAGTACCTTGATACTCGATTTCGCGAGACGAGTCTGCAGACGCATTTGCGAGAAACGCCTTTGTTGCGATTTCTCGATGAAGCGATCATGGCAAAAGTGATCGACGAGACCACCATCCAGTCGATTGGTGAACGGGAGTGGTTCTCCGACTATCGCAACACTCAGACGATGGATGTCCAGAGCCAAATTACTCGAGAACCCTTGATCGTTTCCGAAGGGCATGCTGTCAAAGACTTGATTCTCATTCGAGCAGGATTTGCAAGGCTAAGTTTTGAACAAGGCAGTGGTCATCAGACCATCGCGTATTTGGGACGAGGCCAGGTGTTCGGTCTTGCGGAACTGGCACATCAATTTAGTGATCCTGCGAGCAGACCGTTACCCTACCAAGAGTCGTTACGAGCCCTTGGATTCGTCGACATCCTTCGCATTCCTGCCGATCTGGTTTTGACGCAAATACTCCCCAAGATTCGAAACTCAGAGTTGCCAAAACCAATTTCCAATCCCAGGTATGACGCAGGCGGGCTAGTAGTCTCCGATACACTACCTCAATCGAGTTTAGGAAATGTCCATTCGGTGGAGAAATCGCTCTCGACCTTGGAAACTTCCTTAGTCGAGTTTCTGGTTGACGAACGACTGATCAATGGCAAACGAACCATGATGATCGACCTCGACCGTTGCACTGGCTGTGACGAATGCGTTAAGGCATGCGCCACAACGCACGACGGGACCCCTCGCTTTGTTCGTAATGGTCCGCAATTCGGTCCTTTACTTTTTGCACACGCTTGTATGCACTGTGCTGACCCTGTTTGCATGATTGGTTGCCCAACTGGCGCAATTGCTAGAGACCAAGAATCAGGCGTCATTTCTATCAACTCTCAAACCTGCATCGGCTGCAAAACTTGTTCAGAGAGCTGTCCTTACGACAATATCATGATGATTCAAGTACGGGACGAAAAGGGACGCTTGGCGGTTGACCGGAAAACGCAATTGCCCATCCTCCAAGCCTCCAAATGTGATTTCTGTCATGAATTGAAAACGGGGCCGTCTTGTCAAAACGCTTGTCCGCACCACGCACTCTTTCGAATCGACACAAGCGAGACAAGCTCGTTGGAACGTTGGCTTAATCAGAGGGCTGGCTAATAATCTCCAATACACAGTCAAAGACCAACTCTATCTCGGACCGATACAGTACTATTGAATCGGTCTACACTCGCTACGCGCGCCGTTTGATACCGAGTGTTACTGTGATTGCTGCTTGGCTCATCCTGCGGAGCCTTCGAAACCGATCAGCTTCGAGTCTACTTAACGAAGGATTCGTGACAGGTTATTCGTTAGCGGCGATTTGTGTCTTGTTACTATTATTAGGACTCAGGAAACGGATCGTGTCGGTTCAGATTGGACGAATGGTGATCTGGCAACAAACCCATCACTATCTTGGCCTGCTCAGCGTAGGCGCTTATGCTCTCCATGCAGGATTTTTCACGACCGGTTGGCTGGAATCCATGTTGGCTATCAGTTTTTGGTCCATCGCGTTAAGTGGTCTAGTCGGCTGGTACGTGAATCGGACAGCGCCCAAAATGTTGCGAGCGGCAGGTTCACAAATCTTGCTTCAAGACATCCCGGAAAAATCCAGGCTCATTGCAAAACAAGTTCACGCGTTGGCTTTGGTCTCGGCAGGAAAATCGGACACGGCTGCACTAGCCGATCACTACCGACGCCACTTAGGTTCCTATTTCTCAAAGCGACGGGGACTGATATTTCGAATAAGCCCGACTGGAGTCACCCGACGTCGATTGCACTCCGAACTCGAAAACATAGATCGCTATCTTAGCGATGATGGACGCATTCAACGGCGGGAGATGAGTCTACTCGTCCAGGCGAAAGACGACCTTGATTTCCAATCAGCAATTCAAAATCGAATCCGACTGTGGGTCTCTGCTCATACTTGGTTGCTGGGTGGCTTTCTGGTTCTGACTGTCGCCCACGTAATAGCGGCTCATCAATTCACGAGCAGTTGGTAGGGAGCTGAAATGAATCATTACCGACTGCCACGTCAATCTTACAAGTGCGGGCACACACCAACTGGCGATCCCTGTCCGCTTGGTCCATTTCATGGCCGTTGCTCGCAAAGCCACTCCGATCCGTCTTTGAAAGTCTGTAGGCCGCTTCGCACGCTCGTTTGGTGGAATTGCTCGATTCAAGTGTCTGGAACTCTGGTAGCTCTAATAGGAGTTAGTCTCGCATGGAGTAACCTCGGTGGGAAACAATCGATCGCTCCTGGACCGCTCTCGCTGTCGCATGCCCAGTTACTAGTATCAACCCAAACAGGTGGCAACGCCTCACATGGAATGGACGCTGCTAACCGTTGTGCATCATGCCACCCCGCCAATCAAACAGGTTCGGCTAAGCAAAAGCAATCCGACCTTTGCTTAAAATGCCATCTTCAAAAAATGCCCGATGCTGCGTTCGGCTCGCCACATGATTTGCACGGAAAATCGCTTGACGAACTAGTTACAAAGGCTGATCACTCGTCGCCAAAATCAAGCTTGGCTAAATTGTTTAGCGGATCGCCAATCGCTTGGAAAGATGCGACAACCGAATGCAGTCAATGTCATCGTGAGCATCAAGGTGGTGGGCACGATCTAAAAGAGATGACTTCCGCCCGATGCCAAGCCTGCCATCGCGACCAATTTCATTCGTTCTCGATGGATCACCCAGAATTCAAGAATTATCCATACGGCAGAACGAAAAACATCGAATTCGACCACGTTAAGCATCGCGACATGCACTTTTCTAAAAAGGCAACCAACTTCGATTGCAAATCGTGCCATGTGCAGTCGGATCAAGTGGGAGCGGTTGGCCAAGTCTTTCGCAGTGTTTCCTTCGAACAGGCTTGTGCATCCTGCCACACCGAGAATATTAAGTCATCGATTCAGGATGGCTTGATCGTGCTCCAGATCCCAAGTGTCAATCGAAAAGAGTTGTTAAAGGCTGGGGCAGATATCGGTACGTGGCCAGCACAAGCCAGCCAGCTGTCTGACGGTGTCCTTCCACCTATCATGCAAATGCTAATAGAGTCCGAACCAGGTGGGTTAGCTCTACTGAACGATCTCCCCACCTCTGGTCGTCTTGTGGAGATCGACTTGGGCAACAAACAGGGCCGAGACACTTTGTTGAAGCTGGCTGTCATGACGAAACAGTTGTTTCAAAAATTGGCTAATCAGGGGCAACCTGGTTTTCGATCGTCAGTTGAAAAACTGATTTCTTCATCGGCCATGTTGCCATCTGATTCAAGTGCGAGACAGACAATTTGGCTTGACCGATTTGCGAATGGCATTCCACCAGATCTATTCAGAGCGGCATGGAACGAGTGGTTCAACGACGGAAAAACGGAGTCCGTTGTTGTTCAGTCTTTTCCTGGAGGATTGTCGCCAGTACGTCTTTCTTCCAATCTTCGTTCCGCTGACGATGATTTGTTGCTCGGAAACGAAAGTTCGCTTCTGAATTCAGCCGATGAGAACTTGCTGACAAACGGCAACGTCAGCCTTTCGGATTCGCAAGGCAAGCGTGATTCGGTTTCAGAATTATTCAAAGACACACGTGCGTGGGACCAACTAGCTTTTGGTGGTTGGATGATCGATCGGCAGCGAATGGCAATCGTATACGTTCCGCGTGGACATGCCGACGAGTGGTTGTCGCGATGGATCGAACTTGAGGAAATGAAATCAGGTGGCAACAGGTCGTACAATGGTATTGGACAACAGCATAGAATTGAGATCGCAAAGCAATGTCGCCAATGCCATGATTTGAATCCCGCTAGTCAATCAAACGAAACCCTTTACCATGCAAACTGGATCGTATCGTTTCGAAATGCTAATCAAAGTCTGCTCAGTCAGGAATTGCTAGTTTCAGGTGATGCTTCAAATAAGTGTTGGAAGTCCAAAAGACGTGCAGCAAACGTTCGCCAAATCACCAAGTTCGATCATACGCCGCACCTTGCGTTGCCCAAGATTAGTGATTGCCGATCCTGCCATGTATTGGAATCAAAACCGACCTTTGTGTCGCAAGATAATGATCGGATCGGCATGGGCCCGCCGCTTGGTGAGTTTGCACCTATGAAAAAAGCCCAATGTGCAAGCTGCCATCAACCGAACGCAGCGGGCCAATCATGTACGCAATGCCATAACTATCACGTTGGAATCAACGGATGGCATGGGGGGCGCGAGTAACAAGATGTAATTGAAGGGAGACCGCTAGTGCATTGTGACAGCTAAGATTTAGGGTTTGATAGTAGTGGACGAGGCGACGAGTCCCTGCGATTTGCGTCGCATACGGGACTCGTTGCCTCGTCCACTACCCTAATCTTTAGCTGTCCCAAACCACTTGCGCCGCTCCTTTTCGTTAGGCGCGAAGCAGTTGAAAACCTACCGTAGCCATCTCGACTCGTGGCACGGGCGTCTGGCCCGTCAAAACATGGGCGGGACGCCCATGCTGCGTGGTATGTTTGTTTCTGCCGCTCGCCTTATTGCCGATTGGACTTACAATATGCTTCCGGTTTCGCAATTATCCTTCGAAAGGCACGCGATGGTTCGACTCATTTCGCCTATTTGCATTTTAATGTTCTCAATTGCGGTTTCGGGCTGCCAACGCAGCCATCCAGGCAATTATTCGCAGCAAGAAGTGGAAGCTCAAGTAAAAAAGAGTCTGAAGCTTTCGGAAATTCAGCTTGCACCGGACCAAGCAGGAGGGTACTCGGGCAGCGGCAAGACCGCGGACGGGGAGGGGTTCAAGCTGAAGATTTCCCAGGATGCGGTCCAAAAAAGCCTGAAATGGAAAGCCGAAGGAAACCGGGGAACGACTGAAGACGGGAGTTTTTCGTACGAATAAACGAAAGCATTAAAAAAGCTATGATGAGAAAATCCAAAAGCGAAAAGATGAAGGACCTGAGTGGAATCTAGCTGGGAAGAATTTGTGTCGTGGCACGCTCAAGCAGTAATGAATGCTGCATTGCGAAGTGGTGCCCCCAAGTGTCCCCATTCTACCGATTCATTATGGTTTTTATGTATTTATGTTTTGGTGATTGTGGAGATATGGTATTTCGGATCAACCGGGCGCACCAAAAGATTTGCGATGAGGCCGACCATGAGCAGTCCGGCCATGATGTACATGGTGGAGTTGTAGGCCTCGGCTTTAGGTACGCCGGCTTCAATCCTGGCGGTGGAGATGTAATTGACGAGGCTGGGGCCGAGCAGGGCCGCGACGGACCAAGCGGTTATGAGACGACCGTGAATGGCACCCACTTGATAGGTGCCGAACATGTCGCGCAGGTATGCCGGGATGGTTGCAAAACCGCCGCCATACATTGTGATAATGGCGGCCGTGACCGCGACGAAAAGTCCTTGGCTATGGAGCATCTGGGTCCATGGCACGGCGCAATACAGAACTGCGCCGAGAACGAAGTAAATGCAATAGACCGGCTTTCGCCCGATGTAGTCGGAGACTGATGACCAGACGAAGCGGCCACCCATATTGAAGATGCTTAGCAAACCCGCAAAGGCTCCGCCGACGGCCGCGCTGACTCCAAACATGTCCGAACACATCTTCGATGCCTGCCCCAGAATGCCGATGCCGGCACTAACGTTCATGCACAGTACGACCCATAGGCACCAGAACTGCGGCGTCGTCCACGCGACATCGGCCGCGACGTCGGCATTGGTCATCATCGGTCGGACATGCTTCGTCGGCTCCCAACCATCCGGTTTCCAACCCTCGGCCGGCACACGGACGATGAGCGCGCCGAACAGCATGGAAATCGCATACAGAATTGCCATTACGATGAAAGCCTCGGCGACTCCGACGGAAGTGGCTGATTTGAAATGCTCCATAAGCTTCACACCCATCGGCGCCCCGATAAATGCCCCTCCACCGAATCCCATGATCGCCATGCCCGTGGCCATACCGGGGCGGTCGGGAAACCATTTGATCAGAGTGGAGACAGGCGAGATGTAGCCGAGCCCGAGACCAATGCCGCCGATGACGCCATAGCCGAGGTAAAGAAGCCAAAGAATCTTCAGCTTCACGCCGAGTGCGGAGATCAGCAAACCGCCACAAAAGCAGACGCAACTTGCGACCATCGCCTTACGCGGTCCGTTACGTTCCACCCACTTCCCAAACACCGCCGCCGATAGGCCGAGCATGAAAAGCGCGATGGAGTAAATCCAACCCACCTGCGGAATCGTCCACCCCGCACCAGAGAGCGTCAGCGGCACATTGAAGACACTAAATCCGTAAACCTCACCTATGCACATGTGAACGGCGATGGCGGCGGGTGGCACAATCCATCGGTTGAATCCGCGTTTGGCGACGGTGGCTTGGCGGGAAAGAAAAATCATCGGTTCAAAGTCTGTCGGGAAATGCAGGTTTCAGCCCCGTAAAGCTTACCCCTAGATTTTGCAACTTGCAACTTGCAACTGCATTGAGTCCAAAAAAGAGCGGATGAAATACGATGAGTACTTAAAGCGTGATAACAGGCTGGAATCGCTGGAAGCCTATCCTACGTTTCAACTGCGATCACTTTATTGGCCGAACTCTGATTTGAATGAGTAGGGAACTTAAACGTTTTTGCTTGCCCAGTTCGCCTTTCCCGGCCGACGCTTTTTTCCCGGCTGGCTCGTTCGACTGAGTTTCATTTTCGGGATTCATGGTTTTTGCGTGCGGTGAGGCAGCCAAAAATCGCCAGTTGGATGCAACTGCAGCATTGACAGCTTTTAGGTCGAATATGAATTGATCTATTGGCGAAACAGTGCTCGATTCGTTGAGAGTTTTCGGAGCTGCAGTGAATTCCAAGTACTCAGCGGTTGGCAGACTCTCTGGAACATCCATCCCCAGCGCTCGAAGATGCTTGGCACCAAGCTCCCAATTTTCAACGGGAATTTGAAACTCAACAAGAATCGATTTCATATCGATTCCATTGTCATCGATCGATTGCTTTTTAGGCAAGTCCATAGAATTGCTCTTTAACAATTGCAGATCTTTCGCAGGAGCAACTTTTTTTTCTGAAAGCTTTTGCGGTTCTTGCTGTTCAATCTTGTTGATTTCATAACGGTACAATAACCTTTTCGAAAACTCGTTATTTTCCTGCAATTTCGGTTCGTTGAGTTCCTCAATGTCCTCGGCGATTTGCAATGAAAAATCAGCACGATTGTCGGGAACAGCAGCCAATTCGTTCCCTAGTTCTAGTTTCTGTCCTGACGGTTTGGGTTTTGAAATCGCAGGACTTGGAGCTGCAGCAGGTTGGTTCGTTGGTACTCCCGACTGTCTCGATTTTGAATCATATTCTTCGACTACCAAAACGTTAAGTTGAACATCGCTTCCGAACTTCTCAATCGATTTCGCGTCGACGGACTTATGCCCGTTAACTGACTTATCGGTCGTCGTGCCTCCGGATTGGCTGATAGATTCGGAGTTTGGTCGCATTGAAAGGACGCTAGCACAGATAGCGATTGCTATTAGGGCCGCTAAGCTCGATAGCCGTTGAAACGGCGTTCTCCGATACCATCGAGCTAGATTAAGGACAACCATTGGAGTATCGACGTGGCTCGAGACAGAATTCGCTTCGGGCGAGTCTGGTGTGCTCCATGGCCCTTGTTCAAATCGACGAGTGGGCGGCGACAAATGCAATTGAACAACCAGATCGCGTACGGATCGCAATTCTTCCAACAGCTTGCGCGACGCTTCGGATGTTCGAAGTTCTTCTACAACTCTCGCACGCTCTTCTACGGTTACCTCATCGTCTAAGTAAGCTGTCAGCAAGACTTCGTCAAACTGAGGACTCATAGTTGGTTCCTCGCAGGTGTAACAACATGGTTTTTCAATGAACCCTCTTTCGGAGGCGAATGTTGGTCCATGGCTTGCCCAATCCCCATGGCATTCATGATCTCTCGCAGTTCGATTCTAGCGCGATGAAGACGACTGCGAACAGTTCCCACTGGGATACCTAAAATGGTAGCGATTTCGGCATAATCGATTCCTTGCAGGTCACGCAGCACGATAATGTTTCGGCGTTCTGCGTCTAGACGAGCCAAAGCCAATTGCACTTGGCTTACGGTTTCTTTTGCCATGGCGATCGACGCTGGCGACTCAATCCGTTGGTCGGTTGATTCCGAAGAATCGATCATTTCGCCACTACCAACATGCCGCGTTGTTCGTTTCTTTCGCCGCTGCAAATCAATCGCAGCGTTAAAAGCAATTCTGTGTAACCAAGTGTAAAACGACGACCTACGCTCGAATTTGTCCAGCTTGCGAAATGCGGTCAGAAAAGTCTCCTGAGTCACATCCTCAGCGTCATGGCGATTGCCGAGCATTCCAAACACGGTGGCATAGATCCTCTGTTGGTAATTGCCAACAAGGACTTCGAATTTTGACGATTGGCCAGAAACAATACAGTCGATCAACGCAGTCTCCTCCGCTTGATTTGTAACCGTATTAACCGACGAATCCATGGCCAAAAAAGTTCCCAATTCGTAAAAAGTGCTATCGGTACAACGTATCCAGCTTTTCGGTGAGATAATCAATAAAAGGTTGAGACGAAAGGGGCAATCGCGTTGCCGCTGCAATCAAATCTGTGGGTTTTAGGCATCGTCCGTGCTGGTGCACGTTGACTCGAAGCCATTGCAAAAGCGGTCTAAAATCCCCAGCGGCGATCAAGGACGGCAAATCTGGCAGGTCTTTTCTGGCGGCGGTCATGAGCTGTGCAGCGAAGATATTACCGAGAGTATAGGTTGGAAAATAGCCTATCAAACCCGCTGCCCAGTGTACATCCTGCATTACCCCTTCGCTATCGTTCTTCGGCCGGATTCCCAAATAAGATTGATAACGATCCGACCACGCACTTGGCAAATCGGCACATCGCAATCCGCCATCGATCAGTTCCCGTTCTAATTCGAACCGGAGCAGGATATGCAGATTGTAAGTTGCCTCGTCTGCTTCGATTCGAATCAAGCTCGCCTCAACCCGGTTTAGATCCGCATAAACCGAATCAACGGAAACTTCATTCAACTGCGGAAACCATTTTTGAGCATGCGGCAAGCACCATTGCCAGAACTCGTTGGACCGACCGACCATGTTTTCCCAAAGTCGGCTTTGCGACTCATGCACACCGAGCGATGCCGCGCAACCGGCTGGCATTCCAAACCATTCGGTCGGTAGCCCCTGTTCGTACATACCATGCCCCGCTTCATGAAGCGTGCCGTAAAGGCCACTGCTAAAGGAGTGGTCATGGTAGCGCGTCAAAATACGATGGTCGTTGGGGCCAAGTGTTGTGCAAAATGGATGGTCGGTTTCATCGAGTCGACCTCGGTTAAATTCAAACCCAATTTGTTTGGCAACCCAAAGCGAGAACTCTTTTTGTTTCAAGATTTCAAAATTGCCAACAATCGACTTTCCGTCCGGCCCCGATTTCGATTGCATCAATTTTTGAACTAAAGGAACAAGCCGCTCGCGAAGATTCGCAAATACGACGGAAACCTCATCGGTCTTGGCATCCTCTTCGTATTGGTCGAGTAGGCTGTCATATCGACTAGACGAACTGTGGGCCAATATGGAAGCTTCCTCACGGCGAAGCTGGACAATCGAGTTGAGATGGGGCAAGAACGCAGCAAAGTCGTTTTTCGGCTTTGCTTCCGACCAAACTTGCTGGCCGATTGTAACTGCGTGCGCAATACGTTTGACCAAAGCTTCGGGCAATTGAATGTTCTTGTCGAAGTCTCGTTTCAATCCCCGTATCGACGCACCGACTGGACTGTTAGAATGCAATGCCAACTCAGACTGAGCAAGCTCGGTGAGCCAGTCGCCAAATTGCGGACTCGTTTTTCGTTGATGAACCAATCCGCTTAGAAAAGTAACTTGGTCCGCTCGATGCTCCCCGGCATGAGCAGGAAGTCCTGTCCGCTCGTCCCACTCTAGAAGAGCGAGCGTACTTTCGAGAAATGCAGTTTCTCGGACGTAGTTGTAGGTCTGTTGAAATACGATTTGAGCTTGGCTTGTTTGCAACGGTGGTTCCTTAGTGAATAACTGAATAGCGGGAATGGGCGGTTATGATTATAATGAGACAAGCGGGTGTTATGCAGCTCGCTTAAAACGTTTCCACGGAGCAAATAACTTTCGCCAACATGCTATCGCTAGTGCATTGTCACAGCTAAGATTTAGGGTTCGATAGTAGTGGACGAGGCAACGAGTTCCTGCGATTTGCGTTGCATACAGGACTC
>JAYTVL010000535.1:0-3587 GCA_043744075.1 Pirellula sp.
GTACTGGACTTCAAATCCACGCCCTTCGCTATCGCTCAGGGCGTGCCACCCGGTTGAACTAGGTTTTGGCTTGCGGATAACTTTAATCGTACAGGTCGCAAAATTCAGCGGTGGAAGTAGGACTGCTGTTGATTGGATTTCTTTGATTGCCATTGGCTGTGACAATTGATTTTCCGACGATGATGCAGAGTTGTTGAACTTCATCGCAATGGGGTCATTCGCTCTTCCAGATCTTCACCTATTCGATCCGAAACCATTACTCCAGAATGTAGCGTTAATTAAGAATGCACACGTCAACACCACATTCATCCCTTACATTTTGCATTTTCCAATTCTCACTTTAACTTTTTCAATAGCGTGTCGCTTGCCCGTCGCCAGTCGCATGGGCGTCCCGCGCGTCCCGCCCATGTATTGACGGGCGAGACGCGCGAGACGCCCGTGCCACGAGGACGGTCCTCTCTAAGACTAGGGCGTCGCGTTAATTGATGGTATATTCCCCAAGCCGCTCGCCTAAAATACGGAAAGAGGTTCTTGTGATTCCTGATTACAGCAAACGACGTGAACGACTTTTTCGAGAGCTCAAACATCGCAAATTGCCGAACCTGCTCGTAACGTGTCCGCACAACGTTACCTACCTAACTGGCTTTACCGGCGAAGACGGCTATCTGTTCGCAAACAAGGACAAAGTCACGATCCTGAGCGATGCCAGGTACGAGGAGCAACTGCAACAAGAATGCCCGCTCGATCCCGTGTTTATTCGCGGTCCAACCGTTATGATGATCGATGCATCTGCCGGGTGGCTGTCGGCCCAAAAACTACGAGAGGTTTGCGTCGAATCGCAGTCGATTACGCTGGCCCAGTGGGAGAAGCTGACGGGGCAAGTCGAAAATGTGCAATTTGGTTCCTGTAGTGGTGTCATCGAGACGTTGCGTGAACGAAAAGATGCTTCCGAAATTGAGGCAATAGAACGAGCAGTATCAATCGCCGAACGATCGTTTGTGTCAGTTCGTGCTATGTTGACAGGCGACATGAGCGAGAAAACCGTTGCCGACCAACTGGAATTTTCAATTCGCAAACTGGGTGGAACCGGCAGCGCATTCAAATCCATTGTTGGCGTTGGTGCCAGAGCCGCGCTTCCGCATGGTCGTCCATCGGCGAAACGCATGGATGAGGATGCATTTGTGTTAATCGATTGGGGTGCCAAGGAAAGTCTCTACTTGAGCGACATCACGCGAGTCATTGTGACTGGTAAACCGACCTCGAAATTGCATAAAATATATCAAACGGTGCTGTCTGCACAGGAAGCGGCCATACGGGCAATACGACCTGGAATCTTGATGAGTGAAGTGGATGCGATCGCCCGCAGGATAATCGAAAAAGCTGGATTCGGGAAACGATTTACCCATTCCTTAGGTCATTCGTTTGGACTTCAAATTCATGAATCCATTAGGCTGGCCAACGGTCAGGACCGCCCCTTGGAAACAGATATGGTTGTTACCGTCGAACCGGGAATTTACATTCCTGGAGTCGCAGGAGTTCGTATTGAGGACGACGTCTTGGTTACCAAGTCCGGAAATCGTGTTCTTACGTCACTGCCAAAACAGTGGGATGAAATTCAGACATAGGAGTGCACTGTCATGATGATCGTTCGCGAAGTCGAATTGGAAGACTTGGATGCCCTTTGGGATTTGATAGGACAAGCCAGTGCGGGCATGACCTCCCTCAATATTAATAAAGAGCAATTGGCCGATCGGGTCGAGCGGTCTCACTTCGCCTTCCGCAGACAGACCGAACGTGCGGAGGGAGCTCCGTATGTTTTTGTAATGCAAGATTTAGACAACGGCAATCTAGTTGGTACCTCCTGTATTTTCTCGAAAATAGGGGGCTTCGAACCGTGTTACGCCTATCGAATCGTCAAGGAATCGAATTATTGCGATCTCTTGAAACAAACGCAGGAGATCCGTTCGTTGCACTTGGTTAAGACTCACAATGGTCCGACCGAGATCGGTAGTTTATTCCTGCGGCCAGATTACCGTGGACGTAACTGTGGCAAATTGTTGAGTATGTCCCGATTCGCTTATATTGCCGCCCATCCGAAACGATTTGCATCGCAGACCATTGCTGAGATGAGAGGGTTCATCGATCCAAATGGTGTTAGTCCGTTCTGGGAAGCGATCGGCTCGCATTTTTTCAATATCGATTTTCCGCAGGCGGATTCATTGTCGATGATCGACAAACAATTTATTGAAGACCTAATGCCGAAGTATCCAATCTATTTGGAACTGCTGCCCGCAGAGGCAGTTGCTGTGATTGGGCGGGTTCATGAGCAAACGAAACCAGCGATTGCGATGCTTGAGTCGCAAGGATTCGTTCGAACCGACCAAATCGACATTTTCGATGGTGGTCCTGTAGTTCGTTGTGAAACCAAGAGTATTTCTTCGGTCCAGGCATCGAGACAGTACGTCGTTTCACAAGAAAGCGGCCATCCCACTTGGCTCGAGAATCCATCGGGTCAATTCCATACGAAAGCCATCGTAACAACATCAAGTGTGCCGTTCGTCGCTATTCAATGCGGCGTCGTGCAATTTGACGATCGCGTTTCCATAGATGGCTCTGTGATGAGTACATTAAAAGTTGGTCATGACGACCCTGTCTGGGTCATGACGCAATAGTTTGTAATGCAGCCATTGGAATCATTAGCGGGGTGCTAGGACCCATGCGGTCGCAATTGCAAACAAAGTAAATGCAAAACAAACAATTTCCCATAAGCTGCTTATCGCTTCGACAGGAAAAAAAGCCGGTGACATCGGTTTTTACCTAAATTGGTTAGCGCAGTTCAACGAAGTTCAGTTAGCTCGATGTACCAAGTTGGGCCGAAACGGTCGTAAATGTGGACTTCGTGTTTTTGCCGATGTTTGTTACGGCTGTGAGGCAAACTACAATAATTAGCGAGAGCATGACTGCGTATTCGACTGCCGTTGGGCCATCTTCGCTCTTCAGAAATCGCTTCAACTTCATCGTCAAACTCTTCATCGGATATCCCTCTGTCTCTGTTCTTTTAGCGTTAAACCAGAATCACTGACATGACTTCAGATTCTCGCGCCAGCAACTATTTGCGCCAACAAAAGTGCTCCACGGCAGGAACTCTATCAAGGAAACTTAGGACACACACTTGACACAGTCAAATTCTACGGCGCAGCAAGTTGAGGAAATTTCAAAAAGAAGTGACTCTTTCTGCCGCGAACACCAAATAATTAGAAATTAGTACCGATTGTACGGATTGTTTATGATAGAGGGGAAAAAAATCGGCGTCGATCGCAACATGGGCCGCAAACCGTGGGCCCTTCGGCTAATCAGCCCCAACGCGCTAGCGTCCGGTTCAGCCCGACTTATGATCGACGCCGAAAAATCTTCTCTACTAATCCGTTTTTGTAGTACCCGTCACACTCCGTGTGACGTCCGCAGTTCAAAAACCTTTGGTTTTTGAGGAAACGTCACACGGAGTGTGACGGGTAGTGCGCCTTTGAAGGCGTATGAACAGTTGGGTGAAAGTCCTAACCAGGGTAACGTTACCGCCCTGAATCCGA
>JAYTVL010000536.1:0-12460 GCA_043744075.1 Pirellula sp.
GATTTCGTTCAGCATGGGGACGGTAGTAACAACGGTGGTTGGTACAGGAGTGATACTGTGGGTTGTGCAAGCGACCCAGCTTGCCGCGACATTTATCACTGCAGCCGCCCCGACATGGATTCACGTCGACATCGCGTCGTCGCTAAATAACCTCGTGAAAGAGAGAAACGCAAACGATGAAGCCAGCGCGAAATTATTTGAATAGTAGGAATCTACTCCGTTCCGTTATTAGCCGAGCAACGATTCGATAATTTTGCCGTCACTCAATTTGAGGGGTCGACCAATCGGGGTCACCAGTTCTTTTGAGAAAACGACTCCGAAGGCGTGAAGCAGCGTCGCATGAAGATCTTGGATCCGCACTGCGTCTTGAACACCGTTTAGCGGATCTTTGCCTATTTCAATCAGTTCTCGCGTTGTTTGGCCGTGAACATGACCGGCACGAAAAGGGCCGCCAGCCAAGAATGTGCTAAAACCGGTCGGCCAATGATCGCGCCCGTCGGCAACGTTGATCTTGGGCGTTCGACCAAATTCGCCTCCACACATAACGATCGTTTGACTCAGCAAGTTTCGCGATTCCAATTGCTTGATAAGCGAATACAATGCCGCATCCAAGATTGCGCATCGACCACTCTGCAGGGCATGGTTTTCCACGTGCGTATCCCAGCCTGATAACTCAACCTCAACGCAGCGAACGCCTTGTTCTATCAGCCTAATAGCGGCCAAACATCCTCGACCAAACGCATTGTTACCGAATGAATTAATCACACTCGTTGGCTCGAGCGCAATGTCAAACGCCTTAATCTGCTCACTAGCCATCATAGTGGTTGCGCGAACAGTGGATGATTCATGTAATGTTTTATTCTTGTCCAGTTCTCGCAACCGCCCTCGCCTAAACTCAACTTCGACAACGTTTCGCAAGTCATCCAATCGATTTTCAAACACATTCGGATCCGTGTAACTTTTCAAATTGGGGAGAGGGTTCTTTGGATCTCCCGTTTTGAATGCATCCAAGACGCTTCCCATATATCCGCCTCGGGACGGCCATTGACCGCTCAGAATTGAAACGTGTCTCGGAATCTCGATATTGTCAGGCGTTTGGTGGCAGATCACCGCACCGATAGCGGGATGAATCAAGGTCGGATCCGGACGCCAGCCGGTTTTCATATTGTAAGTTGCACGTTCATGATCCCCTTCCTTTGACACCACCGAGCGAACCAAGGTCGCTCGATGCATAATCTCCGCCGTAAGAGGCAACGTGCTTGCAATTTGAAGGTTCGAAACAGAAGTTTCGATAGCCTTGGTCTCGCCTCCTATTTTAGTTCCAGAATGTGGGTCAAACGTTTCAAGCTGACTCGGGCCACCTTGCATCCAAAGTATGATGAGGCTCTTCGCGTTTAGCTTATCACTGGATTGTGTGTCACTAGCCATCGACAAGCGTTCGGCAACCCGGGTAAGCATTCCCTGGCTCAATAACCCACCTGACGCCAGCGCACCGCTATAAAGAAACCGTCGACGGCGAAATTTACGCCACGACTCGCAGCCCGCCTTTATTCCGTCATCTCCTGTATCCATGTTGTAGGCTGCGTTTAGTGGTTCCATTGGAACTCCGTACTATTGATGAGAGCCCAGAAAATACTGCTCATGGCTTGCGATCTGGCCTTGCCCTTGGTCTTGTGGAGTCTATCGCAAAATGCTTTCAACTCGGCGCCTGTTGGCAATCGATTGAGCGTCGAAAGATACGCCGTTTCCACCGCTACTTTATCATTACTGGCAAGACTCGCGATACGCGTGGAAGCGTTCGCAACCGGATTGTTTTTGATTCGTTCGCTTACAAACGATCCATTCATGACGAGTAGTCTTTGTGGGATTGTTACAGACTGTTGAGTGAATTCGTCGTCTCCTTGATCACCGTAAGCCTTGGTAAAGTCATTTACACCGCCGAACAATTCAAGCTTCGAGATAATAGAGCTATTTTCGTCGATCGCCTGCAGTCTACATGCTTGATGGATCGAAGCCGCAACTTGCTCGGGACGCAATTGAGTTAGCGGGAAAACAGCCCAATGACTTTCGTGTTCTTTTTCCAACGATTCGTCGTCCATTTCTACTTCTAAACGAGAATCTCGCTGGAAAACTTCGGTGCAAACAATCGTCTTAATTAACCGCTTGAGGTTGTGGCCGCTCGATGCGAAATCCTCCGCCAAGATCTCCAATCCTGGGGGGAAGGGACCGGATATTGGAATGCTGTCAAGCGGTTCGACGAGCGGCCTACCAAACAAAACGGCCCACATTCGATTTACAGTAGCTCGTGCAAAAGCCTTGTTTTGAGGATGCGTAACCCAAACAGCAAGGCGATGTCTCGCTTCTCCATATTCAGGCAACAATTCTCGCAGATAAGGCACCGTGGGCGAGACGCTGCTCTCTGCGTCGTCATTGAGATAAGTGATCCGATAGTCGGGTTTGGAATTGTGGAGGCCAACAAATGGATTGTTTAGCCTTACTCCTGAAAAGAAAGCGGCTAGTTGGTGAAAGTCGGCCTGCTCGCCTGCCCGATTCGGTTGTGTGTTTATAGAATACGCTTCGGATTTCGTCTGACTCTCGTTCTGACTATCTCTCATCATGTCGGAAAAATTGACTTTGCCTAGATAGTCTTGGTGGCACTGTAGGCAATCAATGCGTTGCGCAAGAAAAGCGCGGGAGGTGCGGCCAGCGAGACGAATAGCATCCGGTTTCTTGTTGTCCGCATCGTCCATTGTTGCGGTAAGGAAATTCACTTGCGGCGCGTCAGTCCAAGAGCCCTTTGCTTCTATAAGTTGGCGGACAATTACGTCGTACGGCGTATTTTTTTCGAAATGGTCGGCAATCCAATCGACGTATTTGCGTCGCCGAAAGATTAGAAATGGACCTTGATTCGTGCCTACGGTTGCTCGCGTCCATCGCTCCGCCAAATAGTCGTATGTACGTCGATCCTTGAGCAAGTATTCAGTCCACCATTCCGGTCGACTCTTTTCGGATACGGGTTCCAGTACGCGGACCTCCTCAAGCGACAATCCATTTCCGATTAGGGCTAGACTAATTCGCCGAGTAATTGCCCGCCAGTCTGCTGCTTTGGCTTTACTCAAACCATAGTTCGCGATATCGGCATTTATCGCATCGTCCACCTGATTTGCGACCGATTGGATGGTCGCATCGAATCTAGACGGTATCGAATTCGGTTCATGAAGCAATTTTGGGCGTGGTGAGGTGGCCCAACTTACCCCCACTAAAAGCGACAAGCCCATGCAGGCAAACAATAGCCTTTTACGCCATCGGTGAGATCCTCTCGCGTCAGCGAAGGCTGTCTCTTCGCTTGAGTTTTGTTTCAACACGTACGGCAGTAACGGAGGCATATGCGATTCTAATATTGGTGGAACCGAGTTTTGGCTCACAATGTTCTGGCTCTCGCAGGGAGTCGATCACAAGTCGGGCACACATGATCGCTAGCATAAGGCGATTAAAGCGTGCGACAGGCTATTGAAAAAGTTAAAATGAGAATTGGAAAATGCAAAATGTAAGGGATGGATATGGTGTTGACGTGTACTTACTTAACTATTGCTACACACTGGAGTAATGGTTTTGGATCGAAGAGGTGAAGATCTGGAAGAGCGAATGTTGGATTTCGCTGCTCTTGTTGGGAAGGTTGTTGACGCGATTCCGGAAACGCGGTTGGGGCGACACATCGCCGATCAATTGGTTCGCAGCGGAATTTCGCCGGCTCCCAGCTACGCGGAGGCTTGTGCGACTGAACTCTGCAACATCGTCGGAAAATCAATTGTCACAGCCAAAGGCAATCAACAAAAACCCAATCAACAGTAGTCTTACTTCCACTGCTAAATTTTGCATTTTGCATTTTGCAATTCTCATTTTAACTTTTTCAATTCCTCGTCATAGATTTTCCGACGTCACTTTCGACAGCATACTCTCCTGCGCCAGTTATGATCGACGCCTCTCGCAGTAAGTAATGTATTGCTGCTCACGGTTTGCACCGTAGCAGCCTGCGCTACGGCTTGAGGACAGACAGAGCTTTGCGTAAAACCTATTCGTAAGTATCCGTAAACGCTTGGACTAAATCTTTTCGAATCGTTCCTTTTCCGACAGATTTTTCAAACCAAACTTTGACCCTTTTTTCAAAAAGTTGATTTCGAGCGGGCGACAATGAGCAATAAACAGCCCGCGCGGCAATATCCGTTGGCTCTTGATCGCTTAAGGTCAAATCGGCCAACGCCATGGCGATCCCAGTCGGCAAACGGTCCCAAGCGTATTGTTCGTTTTTTCCCTGAATCTTTACTATGAGCTGGTCCTTCTTCATTTCCACTATAATGACTTGCAACTTACCGACCGAAATCGTTTCCGCTCCATTTAGCTTGGCTTTCGCTTCGCGAATTGATGATATGAAGATCTCGTAGAGCTGGCCGAGTTGGTCTAGTCGAGCTTGCTTCGACACCATCTCGTCGCTGGAAGACACCGCAAGAGCAATCTTCATGTAATAATGAAAAGTTGAAAAATCAGTTTTATCGACCGCTTCTCTCGCTTTTGTCATTGCATCAATCCATTCAGATTTCGAGGCTCCTTGCCTTACCGGTACCATAGAAAGTTGCTCGATTGGTTTTGCATCGGGGGAGGGCGCCAACAGGTCGGAAACAGCTGGATTTGATTGTGAATTCGGTGCCGCTGGAATGGTTCCGAAGGAGTTACTGTCGGTAAACTCGACTCCTGTTTTAATGGACGAGTCATTCTTATCCAGAGACGGCAAAACGAAGGCTGAATCGGAGGCGTTTTTCTCAGGCGTTTTTCTGCCGCCAGAATGCTTTGTGCTCGACTCGACCAACGTTGATTTGCCCATATCCATGGCATCTGCCCCAGGATTTTGGGCAATTTGCTTTCGATTCCAAACGAATCGAATTCCCGCGTAAGCTAAGAAAAAAACCGCGAATGCTAAGAAACCAGCTATGTAGAGCCGTTGTGCCATCTTTCGCTTTCGCTTAAGTCGTTCGATCATTACGACCGCAGACTCTCCCCGAACTTTTGGTTCGTTCGCAAGGGATGTCCCAAATTCTTGCGGAGTTGCTCGATTGCTTTCCGAACGATGGACAGTAACGACCTGCTCTGCAATTGACTTTCCCAACGCGGGTATTTGTCGACACAATTCAGCCCACCGCTGGTCGACGCTCCCAAATGCGGAGGCCACTGCGTTCGAACAAGCCCCAACCAAGCTCTCGTTTGGATCGAAGGGTGCAAACGGATCACCGGTCGGAAGAAAGGAATAATTGATTGGCAAGGCTTGCACTTCAAATTGCTTGTCGTATTCCAGCTTCCTTGCGGTATCGAGCAATACGGCCTGAGCCTGCTTAATCAACGTCGCAACACGTTGTGCCGATACCGGGTCAGACTTTGTATCGGAAGAATTCCAAGCTGCAACTGCAGTTCGCAAAGCCTGCTTAATCTCGCTAGAAGTTGCATTTACTTTCAGTCCGAGCAACGAGTAATGATTGCGAGTACTCTCCAATACTCGGACCCCAATATGCTTTTCAATTGCATCGGATAACTCACCCATAACGATCTCAAAAATAAATTAAGCGAACGGACTGTCTGGCTCTTTAGTATTATCGAAAGGCCGAGCAATTACTACAAATCTCGTCACGATTGTGTGCAGCAGACCAACCCACATCGCCAACAAAAGTGGCGATGCGTAGCAAAACAGCAGAAAAAATAAATGAGTCGAACGATCCGGTTTGCCAGTCGTCGTAGTATGGGATACACCAAGAAAATCATTTACTGCATCGGAGATTACAGGAACCTGTGCAGCAAGCATGATCAAAAGAGAAAGGAATGCAAACACAACTAACGAGACCATAAGCATCCACAGGCTGACTGTGGGACGAATTGGCATTACTTCCGCGAACGGGTTGGATTCGGTGGACATGTCAGTTTTCAGTTTTCAGTTTTCAGTTTTCAGTTTTCAGTTTTCAGTTGTCTGTTTTCAGTTGTCTGTTTTCAGTTTTCAGTTGTCTGTTGTCTGTTGTCTAGCGCGGATTATTCGTTGGCTATTGAGTTCTCGTTGTTAAGTAATGCTCCGAAAGACATTGCGAAAAGCAGTTTAAATGCGGACTGTTTTTCGTAACCCGCTGCGTAAGCGAAGGATTTTGTCGCTGGTCCCTTGCTAACGCATCGGGTTGTGAATAATCCGCGCTAGAACAGTTCTTTGATCTCTCGATAGCCAAAGTCAACGAGCGGAAAAGGCCGACCCGCTGGACCTGGCAAATGACTCTCCAAATTGAGGCCAAGCGAATGGAATATCGTCGCTACAACCTCCGGTGGTTCTGTCGGACGATCGACCGGAACAGCTCCAATTGGGTCACTAGCACCGACGATTCGACCTCCTTGGACACCGCCACCAGCGAAGTAGACTGTGAAGCATTGCGGCCAGTGATCACGCCCGCCCGCTGGATTCACCTTGGGGGTGCGGCCAAACTCCGCCAAATTGCAAACCAATGTGTCGTCCAAGAGACCACGTTGATGGAGATCCTCTATCAGTGCGGAATATCCTTGATCGTACATCGGCGCGACAACGTTTTTCATACCCTCGATGGACGTGAACGGCTTGCTGCCATGAATGTCCCAACTGATTTCGTCGAAAACCGTCAAAAAAGTATTGATGGTCACAAAGCGAACTCCCGCCTCGACCAAACGACGTGACAGCAGGCAGCATTGCCCAAAGCGATGCATGCCATAACGTTCTCGGACAGAGATCGGCTCTTGATTGAGATCGAAAGCGTTTCTGGCCTCTTGACTCGTCATGAGCCGGTACGCCGACTGGAAATTTTCATCCATCAGCTTTGCCGATTCACTCGCCTCAAAGTTTCGGATAGCGCCGTCCACCACGTCTCGCATTCTTCGGCGACGATCGATGCGAGCACTACCGATGTTATCCGGCGGAAGTAAATCCGGGACCTTGAAATCCTTTTGAGAAGGGTCGGCCATCAACGCAAATGGATCTTGCGCTTTGCCAAGGAAACCGCCTGCTTGTCCATTTGGCAAATTGCCACCACCGCGGCCCATCGTTTCGGGCAACACTACATGCGGTGGCAAATCAGAACGGCGGCCCAACATGTAGCTTGCAACTGAGCCGACATGAGGAGTGTTGACACCACCAGCAAACTGCCGCCCAGTCTGCATGATTTGCCAACCCGCATCGTGAACGGCAGCTCCGCGATGGAAGCAGGATCTCACGAGCGAAAACTTGTCCGCGATCTTAGCATGAAGCGGCAGGATTTCCGAAATCTGCATCCCAGGCGCTTTCGTCGAGATCGGCTGAAACGGACCGCGTATCTCCAATGGCGCATCCGGCTTCATGTCAAACGTATCGATCTGACTTGGCGCGCCCAAGTTAAAGATCATGATGGCCGAGCGTTTGCTTTTGCTCGGATCGACCTTACCTGCTGCGGCAGCTGTCAGATACTGCGGCAATCCAAGACCGATCGCGCCCAACGTTCCAGCTTGCAAAAAGTCGCGGCGTGTAACACCGTTGCAAGTTTGGGAAGTTCCTTGTCCAGTAAAGGTAAGCATGTTGATTTAGTTCCACCAAGAAGTTTTTTGCGGGCCGCAATCCGAGCCTTCGCCACCTCAAACAGTATAACACGACACAGACTTGTGCGCACAGTCGCTTTACGAAACGATTCTGAGCTTGTGTGACAAAATTTGAATGGATACTGGGAGTTCACATACCCAATCACCGTCCGCTTGGCAGGACGTAATGGATTTTTGCACGTTCGTTTTACCAGCACTTTCGATCCGAATCGAGCTGCTGCGAAATCGGCGCCACTGTTTGAGCATCTGATGTTTGCCGCGCACGACACTCCAGTAATACCACATGTTTCGGACCAAACCACCCTGGCCGAAAACACCTACGTCAAGGTAGCCGTCATGCTCGATTGCGTCATTCATGATGGAAAGTCCGACAGCATAGCGTGGAACATTGAAGACAAAGACCCAGCCCCCTGTCACTTCCTCAAGTATTCGGCCGTTCTCGTCAAAAATCGAGATTTTCAAGACCGGCCAACGATAACGCAAGAGCGTTTCAATGATTGCAGTCCAATAGGTAAGTTTCGTGACATGCGACTTCCGCGATTGATGAACACACCGGACCACTTCTGCATCAAACCCAATGCTCGCCATCAACAGCGACAGCTTGTCATTTACCATCATCACGTCTATCGGATTGGTCCTCAGTTTCAGAACCGATCGAGCGCAGGCGTCAGGGTCTGCCGTGATAGAAAAAAACTTCGCGAGTAAATTTTCCGAACCGGTTGGGAACAGAGTTAATGGTACATCATGAGGGATAAGACTCGCAACTTTGGAGGCCGTACCATCGCCGCCAGCTGCAATGACCGTCCGTAGATCATTTGATTGAAGGAGTTCTCGACAACGGCTTGCCATTTGGTCCAAGTCGGTATGAACTTCACATTGGAATCCGACTAATTCGATCGCATTTTTCAATTCAAGCACTAACCCGTGGCGACTAAACGATCCAGACTTGGGATTCGCAGAGATGATCACTGTCTGGTTCATAAAGACTCCTCGCTCAATGGCTAGGTATTTGCTGGCTTAAAATCCACATTGATGGATTTAAGCATGCTAACCAACATCGCTTTGAAGACCATTTCCAAACCTTCGTAGTCTCGATCTTCGGATTGGATTTGAACAAGATACGTTTTGCGATCGACAGTGAAGGATACGAACCTGGAAAAGACAAGCAAGTCAAGGTAGTAGAAATTCGCATCGCTGGCTCGGCTATCAGCCAGCGGCTGGCCATCCAACTCCAGTCCAGGATCGATCTCATCGTATTCGATATTGTCGTACTCCGACTTCATGATGTCCTGAGCTTGTTCCAAAGCTTCACGCGGAGCAACTGTCCACGGATACTCCGTCACGGTCATGAACGCAGACGTCGGACTTTCGATTGTAAAGCCAACAGTGCGCCCATCATCCGTGTCTTCCGATAGACTCCAGTTTTCTGGATACATACACGATAGGCCGAGGCCTTGGAAAGTTTTAGTCATGACTAAGCGGCTCGGCTGGAGCGTCGTTGTGGCGGTTCTCGCCAGCGACGATGCACCCACCAATATTGTTCAGGAAAAATTCGAATGATCCTTTCAAGGCATTGATTGTACCATCTAGTCAACGCTGGGACGCTACTAAGATGCTCACCCCCGTCAACAGGATCAGCGATTCCCAAAACCGAAAGCTCGAATTTCATTGGGCCGCCAGTTCGAACGCTGCAAACAACGATCATCGGTGCACCGCTGGACAAAGTAAAAAGCGCAAGTCCCTTGTGACACGAAGCAGGTTTCCCCAAAAAATCGACCCAACAACCCTTGGGTCCGGCATGCTGATCGGCCAGCAGTGTCAGGTTGCCGCCCCGATTTAGAAGTTCCTGAATCTGCTGCGAACTACCTTCTTTTGGCAAAAAAAATTGACCACCTAACGAACGAAACTTGGTGATGTAATCGTGCACAAAACCGTTATCGAGCGGCCTTGCTACCGTTGTTGTTGCAATTCCGAAAAGACCGGTCACAAATCCAGCCAGCTCAAAATTTCCAAAATGAGCTGATACTAAAACACTTGGGCGACTGCTCATGATGATCTTGAGTATTGATCGACGATCGGGAATATTGAAATGATCATGCCAGTTTTCGCGATGCACCTTTCGCGATGCATGAGCGATTTCACATCCCATCAGCAACAAATGATGCCACATCCTTTCCGTGACGTGCTCGGAGTGATCCGGCCTCCACTCAGGAAAAATCATCTGCAGATTTTTACGAATCAAAGACTGCCGCACAGGAATCCACTTGGAAAGAAGATTGGCCAATTGGCGGCAAATACGATCGCAACGTTCGAGTGAAATGATTTGAATACTGCAAAACAGCACTCGGCAGGCAAAGTAGACAAGCCGTTCCCTTATGCCGAACTTTTGATTCTCGGGGATTTGCAAATTGGTTGTAAGCGACATAGCGACCCATCCTTTGGTCGTAGTGTGAGTTTCCGATGAGATGTATTGTGTCGTAGTCCCACTTTTTGGCAAATACCAAATAACTGTCTCGTGTCTGGCTAAGGACAGCCGGTGTCCTCATCGATAGGGTGGGTTATTCACAACCCGCTGCGCAAGCGAGGGACCAGCAACAAAATCCCTCGCTAACGCTTCGGGTTGTGATGCCACCGTTGATTGAGTTGAGGTGGCAATGCTAGCGATGAGAGAATTCTATTACAGCGATGTTTTGCTAGCGAACCGGTTGCAGTCCGTGCATTCGGCGAAGAATTCCAATTTGCCCCGCATGTATCGACTCATGCATTGGACAAAACAAAAGCGCTCCAAGTTTAATCGGATGGACTGCGTACGGCATTTCTGTTGGCTCAAGCAACTGTTCTGCTGAGAAACGTGGGAGCGCCGCCATCGATGCTACGTGAATTTTTTCCAGACAATCCAGCAAAGTTGCTCTGGCTGGAATCTCGCTGGAGTCGGTTGGAGGAACGCTTCCTCGTCCGAATCGCTTCCGAAGCCATCCGGGCATCAACTCTAAATCACCCTCTGCGCGCCCACGTTGTCGAAAGAGCATCAAGCCATATTGCGAAACGGCTAAATGTCCGACCTGCCAAGCGATATGGGAACTTGCGCCGTTCGGAATGATTGACCAAAGCTCTTCAGGTACGTTTTCCAAAAGTCCAAGCGTGTACTTGCGAGCAAAGTCGATTTGCCCAAGCACGCCATCCCGCATGGCAAGTGCACTTTCTCGCGGCAGAATTGTCGTCGATGTCATACTCTGGTCCATACAGATAGTAGATCGAAAACTTCAAGTTTGGTCAACTACAAACACACTCGTTAGGCTAGCGCCTTGCCGCTCACACCTTTGGCGAATGTTTACTATTTTTGATTGTACCATGAGGGCGAGATGCCTACCGAGTTAAAGCCAAGCCCGACAGGAGCTTTGCAACACTACTTGCTTGGATTGCTTGGTAGCACGACAATACGAACGGTTCGGGCCGTGCATGGAAACGATGGATGTTGTTTCCATTCCACTAGCATTGCTCGCTTGAAACTGCCCTCGCACCAAAAGTTTTGCAATAACGTGTCAAACGCACCATCCGGAAAACCGGCCAAGAGCATCGGGGATTTGTTGCGTGAGTTTCGCGAGCATCGAGATCAAATGCGCAGTGAGCTGGGCAAAATGATCGTTGGACAAGACGAGGTTATCGAACAACTTTTTGCAGCCATCTTTACCAAGGGCCATTGTTTGCTCGAAGGGGTTCCTGGACTTGCAAAAACCCTGATGGTCTCCTCGCTTGCCAAGATCCTTGACGTCCATTTCAAACGCATTCAATTCACACCGGATTTGATGCCATCGGACATCACCGGAACCAACGTACTAGAAGAAGACTCGCAAGGGAAACGCGAATTTCGATTTGTAGAGGGGCCGATCTTCACCAATATTCTGTTAGCTGACGAAATCAATCGGACACCGCCAAAGACGCAGGCCGCTCTGTTGCAAGCGATGCAAGAACGTGAGATCACCGTAGGAAGAAATACGTACCAGTTGCCCGAACCTTTCTTCGCAATTGCAACTCAGAATCCGATCGAACAGGAGGGAACCTATCCGCTCCCAGAGGCGCAACTGGACCGGTTCATGTTCAATATTAAAGTCGGATACCCGAGTGCAGAAGAAGAAGAAAAAATCTTGACGACCACGACGCGGACTGAACGTTCCGAGGTGAGCAAGATTCTTTCGGCTCGGGCTATTATGAATATTCAAAAACTGGTTATGAGTGTTGCGGTCAGTCCATTCATTGTGAAGTATGTCGTTGCGTTGGTTCGATCGACTCGACCGAGTGAACCGGAATCGCCAGAAGTCGTGCGTGAGCTTTTGGATTTCGGTGCTGGGCCGCGTGCTGGCCAATTCCTCATTCATGCTGGCAAAGCTATCGCGGCCATGGACGGCAGATTCAGCATCGGTATCGAAGACATTCGCAAAATTGCGATCCCGGTCTTGCGTCATCGATTGAGCACTAATTTCCAAGCCCAAGCCGAGGGAATGACAACGGACAAAATCGTGACGCGATTGCTCAAGGACATTAAGGAGCCGAGTGTACCGAAGTACGGCGGAATTGATCCAAAACAGCAATAGAATCCCGCAAGCGTTGTGCAGCGGTTCGTTCAGGTTTTTCGGCTAGAAGGCGGGGGGCTGGCACGCCTGCTTTGTAACCTAAAAGCAAAACGAATCCGCTGGGCGAGCCAGCGATATTTGAGATTTGTCACTCCACCCAGCCGCCGCCTGGGCTGTGCGACAAATAGCAGTTTCGATATTTCTTTCTGATTTATATCGAGTCTCTTTTGTTCCGAACAACAATAGACTTAGACCATATCGCTAGC
>JAYTVL010000537.1:0-12444 GCA_043744075.1 Pirellula sp.
GTCGATCACAACATGGGCCGCAAACCGTGGGCTAGCGCCCTTCGGCTAATCAGCCGGAACGCGCTAGCGTCCGGTTCAGCCCGACTTATGATCGAGGCCAGAATTGCGACTGAGAGCAGCCTAAGCGTTGTCGACTGGCAAGCTAGCTTACAGTGGGAAGCTAGGTCTTGGTCGCTGAAGTTAGAAAGCATCCCGAAAAGCGGAAGCTATAATGGAGCTTGACTTCGAGAAAGCTCTGGAACATCAGTGGCTATTTAGCAGTTAGGCTGCAAGCGGCCGCAAATCCCTGAACTTGTTAGAGTCTAGCTTGTGTGGAAGACTACATCAAGGAGTTTTTCCGAGACTTACGACCGCTAACACGAACTAGTTGTTAAAATAAATGGATTGACGGTTTTTCTTCCCAATAACATTTGAGTGCAGGAGTTTGTGTGGCAGAGTATTTTTCAACTGGTTTTTCTTTCGAGAGTGCTCGCGAGCTGTTTGGAATTTGGCGGCTAGCCGGCTACCTGAGTTGTTTTTTGTCGCTTTCGTTGTTTTCAGCTTGCTTAGCACAAGAGGAACCGAAAAAAACACCGGCGGAACGAATAGCAGATTTGGTTGTACGCTTGGGCAGTTCAGAGTTCGTGTCGAGAGAATCTGCCATGGAACTGCTTGCGCGATCGGACGAGAAACTGCTTCCTGAACTTGAACATGCCTTAGATGGACTAACAAACGACGACCTGGAGGCGCGAGCAAGGCTCAGCGGCATCATCGCCCGAATCAAAAACGATCGAAAACAAAAACAAATTCGAGGGTTCTTGAGATCAATCGACAAAACAGAGACTCAGGGATTCGAGGGGTGGAAGAGTTTTTCACAAGTTAGCGGAACCAGCCGAAACTCAAAAATGCTCTTCCTGATGCTACTCGACACATATCCTGAGTTAGTATTTGCGGAATTGAAGTCCAAGAAAGAAGCCTTGGACAAAGCGAGGGACATTTCCGCAACCATTAATCAAAACCTAATGAGCCTCATAGGTTATGAGGTGCCGGACGCACTGGCATTGCTTTACTGTCTAAATGTTGCCGGTGATTTGACGGATCGAAGTTTGGAAAAATTGAGTTCCCGAACATTTAGCACGTCCCCGTTCAGCCAATTCATGATCGATCCCCAATCAAGGAAGTCGCTTGAACGTCTTATGTCAGGATGGTCGAGTAGAATCGAAGAAGAACTGCCACGCTGCTTGATGCTTTTCGTCGAAAAGGATTATCCACAAGCGAAAGACGTTGCACTGAAGTTGCTTGAATCCAACGAAATAAAAACAGAACCAATAGCATTCATCAGATCCATGCAGGCGATTTATCGTTTTGGAAGCCAAACCGACTTTCCAAAAATTGAAAAGTGGCTGGACAACAAAACAGTGTGTTTACGCTTTCCGGACCAAGGCTTCGGAAATCAATTCTCTCCGGTAGGTCAACCACAACCTCCAGCGCCACAGGTGTATACAGTAGAGTTTCGCGACATAGCGTTTTTGGTCTCAATGCATTTGCATAACGAGGACTTTACCGCAGAGTTCACCAGTTTTCAACCTACAACACTGTGGGGGTTTCGCGAGGATTCGTTGTTATTGCCACATGACTCTGACCTGAGGACGAAGAGAATCGAAAACTGGAAAGCCAAGCGAAAGTCTTCTGAAAAATCGTAAGCAACTTGGTAAATATAACCATCCAATGCTACATGCAAACGTGCCTAAATACCGCAGGATTGACCTGCGGATTTCTTATGCTTTTTGGCTACAAGCGTCGAGCGTAGGGCAATGCAAGCGGGAGCGCAAGCCCAATGGTGCATCGATCACAACATCGGCCGCAAACCGTGGGCTAGCGCCCTTCGGCTAATCAGCCGCAACGCGCTAGCGTCCGGTTCAGCCCGACTTATGATCGACGCCCCCAATGGTGCTCACTTTGAGCCGCAACGGGCTAGCGTGCGGGCTGTCAAGCTAGGAATCGCTTGCGAATCCGGACCTCATGCTAGCGCATTGAGCTCAGAAATTACAAAGAATCCGGCCCTCATGCTAGCGCATTGAGGCTCAGAATTACAATGTGAGTGCCATAAAGCGCAAGTCAGCATAACTTAGTTGACCGGCAGAACGCAACCAGTAGCTCGCCCCTCGCCTTACGTGTTTTGGGGCGCGACAAAAAGTTATTTTATTTTTTAAGCGACGCGGCGCTTGACATTCGGTAGGATACAGCTCAGTGCGACATTTGGTGCTCTCATGTTCCTTTCTCAGGAGTCTTGCCCATGTTCTCGAATTCGATTCGAAGTGTTCCGCAGGTTGCTAGTGAATTGATGGCCCGTAAACTCCACACGACAGCGCCTAATGTTAGAGCGGCAGATGCTCTAAATACGTTACTTAAGCTGAATCACTCGGGGATGCCCGTTGTCGACGATGCGGGAAACTACCTCGGAGTCTTTTCCGAAAAGTGTTGCCTGCGTGCCCTTCAAGAAACGCCAACGCAAAAAGCATGGGAAAGTATGCCGATCGATCAATCTGGAGTCATGGCAACGAAACTGTTCTGCCTTTCTCCGGACGAAGACGCAATCGCCGCAATTGGTGGATTGCTGAAACGCAAAGTGTCCGGGGCGCCGGTTACGGACGCCGATCATACTTTCCGAGGAATGTTTTCGGAAAAGACCAGCATGCGTGTTTTGATCGGTGCTGCATATGATTCGTTACCGTCGGCCACGGTGAGCGCCTACATGGATTGCGACCGCAGCCGGTTGTTTGATGAACAAACTCCATTAGGCAAGATCTTAAATGTCTTCATCGATACCCCATTCAGGCGCCTGCCTATAGTACGAGGTGATCAGGTCATAGGGATGGTCAATCGAGGAAACTTATTGAGAGCCAAAATCGAAATGCCTAACTTGTCGGTTGCGGACTGCATGGATAGAAAGGCCCGAACCGTAACGAAGAACGACGATTTGTTAACCCTGGCGGAAATCTTTCTGCATACCCCCTATCGGCGACTTCCGGTAGTTCAAGACGGCAAGTTAGTTGGCCTAGTCAGCCGCCGCGACGTACTGAATTGCGCATACCATTTGATGGATCCGCTCGAAGAACTTCCGGACCGTTTCCTGTATATTAGCGCGGTAGATAAAGGAGGTTCGCAACGCGTCAGCGGTGTATAGCATCGTGCATTTCGTCCGGCGGATTTAGATAAGCAAACTGAGGCAGGTAGCACCGGCCTCTGCTTTTGCGAATTCGCTCAGATCTACAGACGCAATAGAGAAACCAAGTCGTCGCAGTTGGTCGATCGTCGCAGCGTATTGAGAATTCGCAAGTATTCGATCTGGCAGTCGAACAATGTTGGCACCCCAGTCATCGGCGGCGACGATGAGTCTTTTGTTCGGAAGGGATTCGGTATCAATCCAATTTGGATTCACCAGCAAAGTGTGATCGTCAAGCGCCGTGCACGCGGTTTTGAGATGAAGGCAACCAACCACTGGCACCGCATGTACGGCATAGCCAAACTGCTTCACTATGGCCGAGACCGCCTCGATTGCAAGCACATTGGTACGAGTTGACTTCCCAATAACTAAATCATGACCGATACGCAACACATCGCCACCCTCTAGTTTTACGCCAGGAGGCAACTCGGCAATCGTTCCGAATTCAGTCAGTCGTGTTCGCCAACCCTCCAATTCAGGTTGACGCGACGCGACACCCATTGCTCCGCAAACGATGACTTCATCGAGTATTACGGCCACATCTTCTACAAAAACCGAGTCTGCATAATTCCGATTGAAATCATATGCTCGCACTGAGAATCCCGCCGATTGGAGTACTCCTCTGTAGGCTTCGTGCTGAGCCACTGCCAATTCAAAATCGATGGGCTTTCGGTCAATGTGAGTCAACTCGCATCGGTCAAGGTGCGGCGAAGGGAGATGAGTAAGTGCAATCATGCTTGATCAATGATTCCGATCAAAGTCGGCCTACTGCGACGGCTCGTTTCGGGACTTTTTCAAGATAAATTTGATCGCAGTAACGGACATAGCTTTTCCGATCAATAAGTCTTCAGGGAATTTAGCAAATGGCCGAAAGCTGTCGCGGATTTCAGTGGCTCGCTTTGTGTTGAGCGCCCATCCGGCCAGATACTGAAGCCGCAAATTGCGGTCGGTGTTTACTACTGCATCCGCGAGCCAGGGTGTCATGTCTTGGTTTCGCCCCGAATAGCAACGAAGCAAAGCTATCATCGATCCCATTTGCACATCGTTGAGCGACTGGGCTACGCGTGCATGATCCTCCCTCGCCAAGAGCGTTTCGATGGCATCCATATCAATGGGATGCGTATTGTCCTGCGCCAACATCACCATGTCATAACCATCTCCACTGTCATCGTTGCACCACAAAGATCCATGTGGAAAGGAAGCGAAAAAAGTCGCGACCTCACTCTTGACCGCGGAAAGACTCGACTCGTAAAGAGGAACCCATTGCGTGATAACACCGCCTTGTTTTAGGTGCTCCTTGCACAGATCAAAATACTCCTTCGTATAAAGCGCTGCAGCCCCTTTAACCCAAGGATGGATAGGGTCGGACGTAATAACGTCAAATTTCTCATCGGTAACCAACATGAAATGTCTCGCGTCGTCGAGGACAACTTCCACCCTTGGGTCATGGATTACGTTATGGTTTGGTACGGCAAAAAACTCACCTGCGGCGCGAGGAATCAGCGGTTCGATCTCGCAAATAACGATCCGTTCGATCGAGGGATGAACCACAAAAGTCCCAGCAGTAACGGCCGCTCCGCAACCAACGACCAGTACGCTCTTTGGCTCTTTGCAGATCAAGGCCGGAAGGTGGCCGAGCATCCGTTGGAGCCGCATATCGAGTGGTTCGCTCGAAGCGACAACCTTGCCGCTAACATGAAAGTTGCGAGCTCCGTTCTTAAACTCGGATACGGCGATCGACGCGCTCAGTCCATCTGCGGCATATAGGTAATCCGGCTCGTCGTACCACGTAACCAAGTAGCGTCCATAGGCCGCTAATCCCAATGGCGGCGATGGAATATACGCTATTACGAAAATGCCTGCTAAAACCCCAAAACAGATGGCGGCTTTTCGCTGGATGAGATCCTTTATCGATTGACCGCAAAAGACCAACAGCAATATGGCCGCAACAAGCGGAGCGCAGACCAACAACTGTTGAGCGCGCTGAATTCCAAATCTTGGAACAGCAATCCACGTAAATAGCAAGGCACCGATAATTGCTCCGAGCGTATTGGCCGCGTACACACTCGCCACCAATTTTGCAGGATCTTGACCGCGAGTCGCATTTGCAAGAGCCAAAGGGAAACTTATTCCCCAAAACAGTGCAGCTGGGAATACAGCCCACATGACTCGCACAATGTCTAATTGAAAGCCGAACCACGGGCTGGAGGAAAGCGACGGATCGATCGGCCAGTATGGCAACGACCTTGCCATCATCCAAGCAGCCCAAGCAGCACTCAAGGCCGCTCCAATTTGACACCATGCGAACGCAATGCCCGGCTGCCGATTGTTGCGAGCCCACGCTGCACCCAAGCCACTTCCGATTCCAAGTCCGATTAGGAACACGGCAAGGATGAGTGAAAACGTGTATACCGATGCTCCAAGCAACAATGACAATTCGCGAGTCCAAACAACTTCCGCACCCAGTGCCGAAAAACCTGAGAGCGCAATTGCAACGTGTGAAACCGACCAACCGTAAATCGGCGACTCCGTTTGTGGCGCATCGGAATCGCTTTGCAGCTGGTTCGGCAACGTTAAACTCATTACCCAACCAGCCACCGCAACGAGGAAGTTGATGGTAACAGCCACGAAGGTAGCAGTCACGATATCGTAAAGTCGCAGCAGATAGAAGGCAGCACCCAAACAACCTATTACGGCACCGAAGATGTTAGCGCTATAAAACATTCCAATCCGAGCGGTACTATGCTGGTTGTTTTCAAACCAGCGTGCGATAGCTGGCAGCGTTGCTCCCATAAGCAACGTCGGCGGAAGGAGGCAGACTCCTGCGACGATTGCGCGTAAAAGTACGCCAGTGTTGCCAGGCCCAACACGTTCAACATAAAAATGCTCAACATACGGCATGGTGTATATTAATGCGATTGCCAAAGCACCAATCATGAATTCAAGCGAGGCGTACACACCTAGCGGATGCCACCTTGCTGGAACGAGCATAGGAAAGAGCAGACTACCTAAACACATTCCTCCCATGAAAATCGTTAACAATACGGCCAACGAAATGGCCGATGCTCCGACAACGAGCTGCAATGACTGAAACCAAACGATTTCATAGATCAATGCAGAGCATCCGCTTCCAACAAACAGCGGTAATAGCCATAGGTGTTCGTGGCCAGAATTGCGAGTCGCGTTGGTCGCCATTATGCTCCACCAACAACTTCGAATTGCACTTTCGAATCAGTCGACTTAAATACCTCGACTTTGAGTTCCGGATTTTCTCCGCTGCCCACTTCCACTCGAAAGGTCAACTTGTGTCGACCTGGTTCAAGATTTGCCTCGAAGTCAGCTTTCGAATCCATTGGTTGGTCATCTAGCCATGCCTGAAATTTTTCCGTTGTCTTCACTTGGAACGATAGTTTACCAGCATCGTTTACTTTGATTTCTCCTTGCAAAATAAGAACTAGAGGCGTTTCTCCCGGTCGTAGTTCTGCGAGAGGCAATGCACCGAAAACTTGTCCATAAGCGCTAGACCATTGCTCAGGCGAGCTGTTCAAAACCAAACTGCGAATGTTTTCCAAATGCGGAATCTCACTTGTCAGTTCTGTGGGTGGTTCTTTCAATACCTGCCAGCGTTGTATATTTGGGATATTGCGCATGGCATATGGTCCCGGCTTGCCCGTTTCCGAAATGAACTTCGCTAAATCAATTACTTCGTCTTGCGTCAGAAACTTAGTCAGTCCTTGCGGCATCTGCGACTTTCCCTCCTTTTCGGCTTCTATGTCCGCGGTCGCAATTGTAATTGTCTTGCCCTGAGAATCACGAATCAAAACCCGATTGTCATCGCGATCGACGACCACGCCATTGAGAACTTTTCCATCTTCCAACAAAAAGACGGTAATAACATATTGTTCTTTGACAGCCAAATTCGGATTGAGGATAGAGTTGATGACGTAATCGACGGGAGAAGAAACGCCTATTGCACTAAGATCTGGCCCCACTTGTCCACCTGCTCGATTAATGCTGTGGCATTTCATGCAGCTCAGTTCACTTCTTCGAAACACCTTTTCACCCCGGGCTGCATCACCACGAGCTATAACTTGCTCCACGAGTCTAGCGACCTCTTCTTGAGTTGGTGGTGGTGGATCGCTTGCTACGCCGGCTGCTTTGCTGAGCACGTCGGACAAAGACGCATCACTTCGTCCGATCGAATACATAAATCTCAGCGCCATTTTGGCGACATCAATCGATAGTTTTTTGCTTCTAATTGCATTCGAAAGCTTCTCCGCGCCATCCCTAAGATCTAGAAATGCTGTCAGCATGTCTTGGAAGTTTTCCGTTCCTTTCGCGTCCGCCAAAACGGTAGCCGCTTGTTCGCTAGCGACGTCCAAGTCCAAGGATACTAAACCTGTCACGGCCTGAATTCTTACCGGCAACGCGCGCCTATTACTGGACAGATCCAGCAGTGTTGCATTACTATCAGCACCGCCAACCGCGACAAGTCCGGTGATGGCAGCTCGTTGCAGGTTCGGCTTTGTTTTTTCGTCGGTAGCAACCGCCTTCAAAGCGTTGGCCGCTGAAACCAGCCTCCATGCTGACGCCAAGCGAATTGCAACTAATTGTTGTTCGACATCGTCGCCGCTGAAAAGCTGGACAAGCGAATCAAGATCACCGGTCGGCTTTACCTTGCGAGTCGAGGCAGCTTCGTAAAGCCAACCTATCGCCTTGATTCGCAGAGCTCGAGTGAATCCGTCAGGTTGAATCAACTGGTCAAAAATGACACGCAAGTCGTTCTCATTTCCTCGACTGCAAATCATCTCAACTACGGTGCCCTGTCTCTCGGGTGGTAATCGGCCGCTCTTGAAGAGCTTCATAACGGCTCCGACCGCGCTAGGTGGCTCTTCTGCGAAAACGGCCTTCAACGCAGTTGAAATCAGCAGCATTCCCAGCAGTAAGGAGAATGCAAGGAAACCACGATTGAGACCCGTTCTAATCATCGACAACATACTGTAGAGCCTAGTTTTATCGCCGCGCGAGCTGCGGCTTTGTAAAGTTGGAGGATTGAGGACGAGTCTGATTCTTAAGTCAAAGCGCGCGGCAGATTCGAACATAGCTATAGCTGGACTCGCAAGAGTTCAGTGTCGGCTGCCTAGTCCGATCAGAAGTCTTGCGACTCCTGCTACTTTGCTGCGCTGTTTTGGACAAGTCTCCTTCGATCAAAAGTCGGGATAAACCGGACGCTAGCGCGTTCCGGCTGATTAGCCGACGGGCGCTAGCCCACGGTTTGCGGCCCATGTTGTGATCGACACCGACAATGCTACTTCGATTCCTTAACCATCTTGATACGTCGATCCAAAGTCTTATTGGTCTCATTCAACGTATGCTTGATATACTCGTCTTGGTCATGAACCAGCGATTCTACCGCGATCTCGGATGCCTTTTCAGCGTCCGCGCCTGTGAAGTAGCTTAACGCCCAGACTGCTTGCAATCGTACGCGACTGCTTTCGTCGTTTACTTGAACCTGAAGCAACTCAAGTGGTTTTGCCACGCGGTCACGCCAATAAACAAGTACGCGAGTTGCTGCGGCTCGAGCTCGAGGCTCGTGTGATCGCAACATTTGCCTGAGCAGATCTTCGTTAACAAGATTGTGGCTCTGGTACAACCAAAGCCCTTCCAAAAGATGGTGCTGGTAGTCTGGATCATTCTTGTCCAAGCTGGCAATCCAAGTCTTGGCGGCTGCCGTAACATGTGCACTTGTTCGACCGGAAAGTTCGATGCGAGCGCGATGTCGAATACGATCGTCTTTTGACTTAAGCAGAGCCAGCAATGCATCGATCGGTTGCCCGGAAATCGGAGTTGGCTTTAGCAAATCGCGCCCTTCATATCGAACTCGGAACACCCTTCCGTGATCATGATCTCGGCTAGGGTCTCGCAAGTTATGCTGCATGTGTCCGATGATTGGATTTTGCCAATCCGTGAAGTAAATCGATCCGTCGGGTGCGACCTCAATGTCCGATGGTCTGAAGTTAGGGTCAGACGAAAAGAGAATCGGTTCCACCTCTGTGGCGCCAAAACTAGAATCCTTTTCTTCCAATTCGTACTGAAGAATGCCTTGGAATCCGATCACGTTCAAAACCAGTAAATTGCCACGAAAATCTTCGGGGAAGTGACTGCTGCTAAGAACTTCAACGCCAGCACATGGACGGGTGCGTTGCTGATAGACTTGCGGCGGACGACCATGTTTTTGCGGATAGTCCAAATCCCCAGAAAACAGGAGTGCATGGTAAGGCTGTGCACCTGTTCCATCATACACGAAGTCTTGTCCCCAACGTTCGAAGGCATGTCCGTGTGGATTTGCAAATCCAAACGAAACGTGTACATCAAACTTTTGCGTTCTTGGTTCATAACGAAAAACGGCTCCGTTGGCTACGCGGCGTGGTGCTCCCCAAGAAGTCTCAACTTGAGTGTGATGGAATGTTCCTTCTTGAAAGTAGACCGCTCCACCTGGATCCATTGCAAAGCTGTTGGAGGTATGGTGCGTATCGGCAGTATCTAGACCGTGGACAAGCCGTTCCTTAATATCGTACTTGTCGTCGCCGTTGGTATCTTTCAGGAATAATAGATCCGGTCCTTGAGCGACTAGAACACCGCCATTCCAGAATTCAAACCCGGTAGGATTATGAATATCACCAGCAAATGTCTTGCATATATCCGCCTTGCCGTCCGAATTGGTATCCTCAAGAATGATGAGCTTGTCAGCCATTGGCTCAGTGGGTTTCCAGTGCGGATAAGTTGGCCAAACAGCTACCCACAACCGCCCCTTGGTATCGAACGCCATTTGTACAGGATTAACTAGCTCAGGAAACTGCGATTCCTCCGCAAAGAGTTCCACTTTCATGTTTTTATGAACAGTCATAGTCGAGATCGACTGCTCGCCATTGAGAAACTCGTGTTTTCCTCCTTCGAGCGGTCCAGGCTTGTTCGAGATGACTTGGATCAATTCTGGAATGTTCGTATCGTCTGGCGTAGAAGTCTTTCCTTGAGCGACCGCCCAAACGACTTTGTCGCGATTGGCGGTTTTCACATCAAGAATGTCCAATTCGCGTTGCCCCACCGAATAATTTGACAAACCATCTCCATAACCGCCAGGGCCCTCTGAGAACTTAAGAAACGCGCGATCACCATAAGTCGAATAGCCGTCTGTAACTCGATATCTGTTGTACCAAAAGAAGTTCTTGTCGTTTACAGCTTTGCGTAAGCTGTCTGTGGAACTTACTTTCTTGCCACCGCCAAACATTCCCTTATCGCATGCTGCAGCGATGGCAATATCGCCTTGTAAGTTTTGATGTACACCATTGATGGTGAGCGAACGTCCAACGGCAACACCTGGGTCCCCCTGCGTGACAGAAAAGAGGTCGACGAAAGGAACTTTCTTCGATTTTGCGACTTCTGCCATCGCGTCGGAGTACATACGAATGGCATTATTTTGAGTCGTTACCTTCTCTTTCGATAAGAGATTCGCGTCTTGGATGTACTCGTGTGCAATCGGCGAGAACATGACTAGTCGCGGTGCCGACTCGCCGTTGTACTTTTGAGCTAAAACGTGGTCGATGAAGGCTTCGCAATTCGATCTAAATTCACTAAGCCCGGCTGCACCTGCAAACGATTCGTTGTATCCGTAGAATGCGAAAATCACGTCAGCCTGAGTGTTAGTCAGTTCGAATCGATTCTCTCGCACTTTGTCCTTGTCACGAGGAGACAGCTTATCAGGCTGTGGGCAAGGAGCGGAGCCCTTAAGCCACTCATCAAATGACCCAAAGTCGCGTGAACGCAATCGCTTTTCTTTGTTGCGGAAACCATCGATTTCGTCGCCACTGTAAGCGAGATTCCTTACTACCAGCTCATGCTCAGGAAAGCGTGCGTGAAGCAACGATTCTAAAGCACCGAAATGCTGCATCCTTTCGGCAACTGTTCCGCCAACAATGCAAATATGATCTCCTTTTTTCAGTTCGAAATCTGCGCCGAGAGTGAAGTTTCCGACGAAGCACAGTAATAGCGCAAAAAAGGTCAATTTCATGGAGAGGGTCCTGGGGGATGTTATTCTGATCAATCGATCGAGGAATGCGCTGAATCTTATAATCCAAAACGCAGGGACAATTCTAATCCACTTCTTTTGAGAATGCGAGGCGACACTTCTTGTCTTTAGCACCAAGTGACTTCGTAGTCAACGAAAAATCAATACTCGCCAACTACAAGGCCGTCATTTCGCGAAGATAGTTTTTGATATGTTCCGAGTACTGCCGGCGGAGTTGCAGCGTAATCGACCCATTCGGTGTTGGAATGGTCGACGTTCTCACTTATGAAATGAACGGAACCGTCGACGAATCCAAAATTTGCACCGCCTGTGTGATTGCTTGCAAACGCTTCCCGACGTACAACCTGACTGGCCAGTGCGGATGGGTTAATTCGGCGAATTGCCGATCTCAAAGCTCCCAGCGTGTTTCCCGCACCCGTACCACCTGCGTTTATTCGAAAGAGCCAATTGGGATCCCAACTGAAATTCCAAATAACAGTTTCGCCCGAAAGTAGCGTGTTGGAGGTTCCGTCCGTGACCTCCGCCATTTTAACGCCCCAGTCTCTACCCATAATGCCGTTGCGCCGGGCTGCTGGT
Organism: Pirellula sp.; assembly: GCA_043744075.1. GTDB lineage: Bacteria > Planctomycetota > Planctomycetia > Pirellulales > Pirellulaceae > JBKCUI01. The sequence goes on from JAYTVL010000537.1 coordinate 11,868, forward strand.
TCCAATCCCGCCAACTCAAAGCTGAGATCAAAACAACCCATGTTGCCTATATAGGATGCAGTCGGTACTACTACATTTCCCAAATCGGATTTGGTCTCAATTCCGGCCATCGATGGGCAGCCGGCTGCTGGATGGGGTATTTTGTGACAAAGGATGCATCGACCCCATAATTGCAGCTTCTAAGGATAACCGTCCAGCGTTCTGGCACAAGGACGATGGCACGTTTTTTTCGAGGACTACGATTTCGCGGCTGGATCCGGTGGCCTCGACGAATGCAACCCTCGACGAATGCAACTCCGTACGGATCATCATGGTTCAGCTGGGGCACCAGTATGAATGGCGTGGACTTAAGCTCTCCATCGAGCTCGCGGGCTGTTGATTTAGTCGAAGACGCAATCGCAACGATTAGCCGTCGGGCGTTAGCCCCGGTTTGCGAACAGTCAACCGCCGCACCCTGCAAGCAACTGCTGACTATTTGCGGAACCAGTAAAAGAACTTTGGGCGACCAAGGGCTAGGGCCGCACGCCTAGATCTTACACCCAACCAACCAATCCGAAAGTGGAAAAAATCTTGGCGT